>NZ_FMDK01000670.1 GCF_900091995.1 Streptomyces sp. MnatMP-M17 | reverse complement strand
CAGCCGCGCGTGGTGCGCCCGCCGCCGGAACGCGTCGACCAGGCGCCGCGCGGCGATCGTCCACAGCCAGCCGACGGCCGTACCGCCGACCGCCGCGCCCGCGAACGCGCCTGCGGCCCGCCACACCGCGAGGTACGTCTCCTGCATGACCTCGGCGACGATCTGCTCGTCCGCACACCGCCGCCGCAGCCGTACGGCCAGCCAGGGCGCGGTGCGCCGGTACAACTCCTCGAACGCGGCGCGGTCGCCCTTGGCGACGAGCCGGACGAGTCCTTCCTCGTCCAGCTCGGCGAGCGCGAGTGTTCTCCTACGTGATCCCACACCGGCTAGACGCCCGGGACGGCGGCCAGGTTTTCGTGGGGGTGTGGGCTGCGTCACATGGGCGGTGGTACGGGCCTACGGCAGGCGGGCTCAGCGCACCCTGGCGAAGAAGGCCAGGGGCGACGGCGCCAACCGCGCCAAGGCCCGACGCAAGGTTGGGAAGATCCACGCCCGGATCGCCGACCGGCGCCGCAGCAAAGCGCACGCTGATTCAGAACATCGCTAGACCTTCGTCGAAGAACTCGATCGTCTCCGTTCCGCTCTGCGCCCGGATCACCACACGCGCCTCACCGGACGGCTGAGCGCCGCGGGCGCGGGCGCGGCGGCGGGCTCGGTCACGGGATGTCCCGTATCCCGTCCATTCCCTTGCGCGGCGCCGTCCACCTGTCCGCTTCCTCCATGCAGATGCCGTCGGTCGGTTACGACCAACAGGCCAGTACCACGATCGTAGTTGACGCGGACGTCCACGCCGCCCTCCGCGCACGCGCCCGCGCCCGCGCGCCGCGACACCGGCCCGGAAAAGCGTTTGACGCCCGTCGGTGTGCGGCGATCGGATGGCGCGCCATGACCACAGGGCAGATGCATCCCGGACTCCACGCCATCGACGACGACCTCGTACGGCGGCTGATCGCCGGGCAGTTCCCACGGTGGGCGGGCCTGGCGGTGGAGCGGGTTCCGTCCGGCGGGACGGTCAACGCCATGTATCGGCTGGGCGACGGCATGGGCGACAGTATGGGCGACGGCATGGTCGTACGGCTGCCGCTGGTGGAGGGCGGAGCCAAGGACGTATCGCTGGAGCAGCAGTGGCTGCCTCGCCTCGCGCGCCAACTGCCCATGCCCATCCCCGAGGTACTCGGAGCCGGGCAGCCCGCCGAGGGCTATCCGTGGCCGTGGTCGGTGTACGGCTGGCTGGCGGGCGAGAACCCAGAGGCGGGCGCGCTGCGCGAACCCGCGCTGCTGGCCAAGGACTTGGCCGGCTTCGTGGCGGCAATGCGGAGCATCAACTTGCCCGAGCCGCCCGAGGCCTACCGCGGCGGGCCGCTCGCCTCGCTCGACGCGCCGACCCGGGCGGCGATCGGGCAACTGCGCGCGATCCCAGAGGAGGGCGTCGACTGCGACGCCGTGACCGCCGTATGGGAGAACGCGCTACGGGCGCCCGGCTGGGACGGGCCACCGGTGTGGCTGCACGCCGATCTGATGCCGGGCAACCTGCTGGTGGACAACGGCGGCAGGCTGACCTCGGTCATCGACTTCGGATGTACGGGAGTGGGCGATCCGGCCTGCGATCTGTTCCCGGCCTGGAACCTGCTGCCGCCGGACGCGAGGCAGATCTTCCGCGAGACGCTCGGTGCGGACGACGCGACCTGGACCCGAGGCCGGGCCCGCACACTCTCGCAGGCGCTGATCGCGCTGCCGTACTACCGGACGACGAATACGGCGATGGCGAGCAACGCCCGGCACGTGATCCGGGCGGTGCTGGGAGAGGCCTGACGATTCCTCTGTCATGTCGCTTTCTGTGATGAACGAATTACAGAGTGAAAGGTGGGCGCGTACGCTCCAACTGGGGGCATGGCCCGACAAAGCACGTGTCAAGAAGGAGCGTTGAAATGCGGCAAGAGGACCAGCGCGAGACGCGGGAGTACCTGCCCCCGCGCAAGCACTTCGGACAGGAACTGCGCATCGCCCGCGAGGCCGCCGGACTGACGCAGCAACAACTCGGCGACTGCGTGGTCTGCCACGCAAGCCTGATCGCCCACTTCGAGGCGGGCCGCCGAATGCCGCGCGCGGAGGACGCGAAGCGGATCGACAAGGCGCTGGGCACGGGAGGTCGCTTCTACCGCATGCTCAGCATCCTCGAAGAGGCCAAGTACGCGGCGCACTTCAGGGAGGCGGCGGAGGCGGAGCGCCTGGCGACGGCGATCTATGAGCACGCGGTCTCGCTGGTCCCGGGGATACTGCAAACGCCGGACTATGCCCGCGCGGTGTACCGGTCAGGGGAGCCCAACCCCAACCCGAAGCGGATGGACGAGTTGGTCAAAAGCCGAACCGTCCGTCGACAGTTGCTGGACAATCCGGAGTCGCCCACGGTGTGGGTCGTCCTCAGCGAGGCGGTCCTGCGGACGATGGTCGGCGGCCCGGCTGTGATGGCCGAGCAACTCCGTGACCTCGCACGGCTGATGCGAGAGGACCGGATCTTCTTGCAGGTCGTGCCGTTCTCTGCGGGAGCCCACGCGACCATGGGCAGCATGGTCACTCTGATGAGTTTTGACGATGCTCCCGACATGGCGTACGTCGAGGGCGTCTTCACCGGAGCCCTGTTCGACGATCCGCACCTCGTGCGACAGCTCCGTCAGGCATACGATTTGACGAGGGCCGCCGCGCTGCCGCCAGCGGCATCCCTGGCCCTCATCGAATCGGTGGCTGAGGATTACGAAAATGACTGTTAGTCGCATCCCCAAGGCGTCGGCCCTCACCGGCTGGCGCAAGTCCAGCTACAGCGGTCCGGACAACGGCAGTTGCGTCGAAGTGGCGGACGGCGTCCCCGGCATCGTCCCCGTCCGCGACAGCAAGAACCCGGACGGCCCGGCCCTCACCGTCCCCGCGCCCGCCTGGTCGTCCTTCATCACCGCCCTCACCAAGGACGCCCTGAACGCCTGACCCGTACCCACTCCCCGCACTCCCCGCCGAGCCTCGCCGTCGTACCGGACGGCGAGGCTCAGCGCTCTGCCCGAAGGGCCCGTACCACGGTGGCGGACCCGCGCGGCCAGACGCGGCCAGACGCGGCCCGACATCGACGTCCCCGCCGACGGCGCCCCGGCACTCCTCGGCTTCAACATCGCATCGCACCTCCTGGCCCGAGCAACGATCACCGCCACCGCGGAGACCCCAGCCCCCTGATCCCGGCACGGCCGGGGAGTGGTGGGGCCGGTGGAGTGGCAGAGCCGGGCCTGATCACGGGTCGGCGAGGGCGGACGAGTACGCCGTACTACTCGGAAGGCCTCACCGCCCGCCGGAGACCCGTAGCACCGTGCCCGTGGTGTACGAGGCGTCCGTGGAGAGCAGCCAGGCGACGGCGGCGGCGATCTCGGAGGGTTGGCCGGGGCGGCGGAGCGGGATGTCGGGCGCGGTCCTGGCCGGGCGGTCGGGGTCGCCCATCGTGGCGTGCATGTCGGTGTCGGTGATGCCGGGGGCGACGGCGTTGACGCGGATGCCGGCCGGGCCGAGTTCCTTGGCCAGGCCGACGGTCAGCGCGTCCGTGGCCGCCTTGGTGGCGGCGTAGTGGACGTACTCGCCGGGGCTGCCCAGCGTGGCCGCCGCGGAGGAGATGTTGACGATGGCGCCGGTGCCGAGGGCGGTCATGTCGCGGGCGGCTCGGCGGCAGCACAGCAGATAGCCCAGGAGATTTACGTCGAGGACCCGGCGCAGGTCCTCGGTGCGGGTGTCGGCGAAGCGGCCGAGCGGGCCCGTCACGCCGGCGTTGTTCACCAGGCCGGTCACCGGCCCGAGTTCGGCCGCTGCTGTGTCGAACAGCCGCTCCACGTCCGCCTCGTCCGACGTGTCCACCCGTACGACGGCACAACGCGCGCCCGCCGCCCGCACGGTGCCCGCGACCTGCTCCGCCGCCGCGCTGTTGCTGACGTACCCGAGGGCCACGTCATGCCCGTCGGCCGCCAGCCGGACACACGTCGCCGCGCCGATTCCCCGACTGCCACCGGTGACGACGGTGACCGGACGTGACATGCGCTGCCTCCTGCTGCTGCCGTCTGTCCCTGCTGCCTGTGCCTACGGCCTGTCCATTACCGGCCTCGGGACCGCTCCGTCCCCACCTCGCGTTCAGATTATCCGGGCGGCGGGCGGCGGGCGGCGGGCGGC
>NZ_FMDK01000666.1 GCF_900091995.1 Streptomyces sp. MnatMP-M17 | reverse complement strand
ACCTGCGACCCCTTGACCCCCAGTCAAGTGCGCTACCAAGCTGCGCCACGTCCCGATGCGGGTCTGACCTGGGGTTTTCCCTGGCCGAACGCGCATGAGAACAATACCGCACTCGGCACGGTGGTCACGAACCGCTTTCCCCGGGGCCGTCGGAGGTGGCTTGACCTCAAGTGTGGTTCACGTTGCACCGTGGACCGTATGACAAAGACAGCTCCGACCTTCCCTTCCGGCCGCACATCGGGCCGTGCGGCCGACTATCAGGATCTGACGAGGCTGCTGAGCCTCATGACGGGTGACGAGAAGCACGGGCCCGCCGCGACCTCCACGCTCGACGCGCTCTGGGTGCTGCACGACCGGGTGCTGCGGGTGTCGCCGGAGACCGTCGACGCGCCGGAGCGTGACCGCTTTCTGCTCTCCAAAGGGCATGGCCCGATGGCGTACTACGCCGTCCTCGCCGCCAAGGGATTCCTCGCCGAGGAGCTGCTGCCCGGCTTCGGCTCGTACGACTCACCGCTCGGCCACCACCCCGACCGGACGCTCCTGCCCGGCGTCGAGATCGGCAGTGGCTCGCTCGGGCACGGGCTGCCGCTCGCCGTGGGCAGTGCGCTCGGGCTCCGGGCGCAGGGACTGACCGAGCCCCGTGTCTGGGTGCTGATCGGCGACGCCGAACTCGACGAGGGCAGCAATCACGAAGCGATCGCCTACGCGGGCCCCGCCGGGCTCGGACAGCTCCACACGCTGGTGATCGACAACGCCTCCGCGAGCCACGGCCGGCCCGGCGGGATCGTCTCCCGGTTCGAGGCCGCCGGCTGGTCGGCCGAGACCGTCGACGGACGGGACCACGAGGCGATGTACGCGGCATTCACCGCCCCGCATCCAGGCCGGCCGCGGGCCGTGGTGGCCCGTGTCGAGCCCAAATTCTGACCGCGGACGACGGCACCCGAACACGCCTTCGGGCATCTACTTCAGGCATCTACAGGGGAGCCTCCATGGACACCATGCGGGACCGTTTCATCACCACCACCTCCGAGCTGCTGGACGAGGATCCACGGCTCGCGCTCGTCCTGGCCGAGATCAGCCGGGACGGCTTCGTCGCGGCGGAGCGCCGCCATCCGGACCGGGTCATCAATGTCGGGATCCGGGAACAGCTCCTGGTCGGCGTGGGCGGCGGACTCGCCCTCACCGGGCTCCGCCCGATCGTGCACACCTTCGCCAGCTTCCTTGTCGAGCGCCCCTTCGAGCAGGTGAAGCTGGACTTCGGCCATCAGGGCGTGGGCGGAGTGCTGGTGAGCGCGGGCGCCTCGTACGACTGGCCCGCGGGCGGGTTCACCCATATGTCGCCGGGCGATGTCGCGCTGATGGACACACTCGACGGCTGGACGGTGGAGGTGCCGGGACATCCGGACGAGGCCGAGGCGCTGCTGCGGCGGGCCGCGGCCGGGGACGGCCGGGTGTATCTCAGGCTCTCGCTCCAGAGCAACGACCGGGCGCGGCCCGTGACCGGCCCGGGCTTTCGGACCGTACGGGAAGGGCGCGGCGCGGTGGTGATCGCCGTCGGGCCGATGCTGGACAACGTACTGGCTGCGACGGAGGGCCTGGATACGACGGTGCTGTACGCGACGACCGTGCGGCCATTCGACCGGGAGGTGCTGCGCCGGGCCGTCGCGGGCGGGACCACGGCGGATGTCGTGCTTGTCGAGCCGTATCTCGCCGGCACTTCCACGGCCGCGGCGAACGACGCCTTGTCCGACACGCCGCACCGGGTGCTCGGCCTCGGAGTGGCGCGCCGCGAGCTGCGGCGGTACGGCCAGTTGGAGGAGCACCTGGCCGGGCATGGCCTCGACCCGAAGTCGCTGCGCGAGCGGATCTCGGCATTCCTGAGGCACTGAGCAAGGGCACTGAACCAGGGCGCCGGACCAGGGCGCTGAACCAGGCGTGAACGGCGGTGCCGAAACGTGGCGCGCCCTGCGCTGTTCGCGCGTACGGGGCACCCTGGACTGGACGTACGCCCATCCGCCGGGCCCGCGCCCGGCCGTACCCTCCGGAGCCCGCCATGACCGCCAGCGGTGATCTGCTCGTCGACGCCTTCGGCCGTATCCGTGAGACCGTCCACGAGGTGGTCGACGGCCTCTCCCCCGACGAGCTGGCGGTCCGGCTGGACGACGGGGCCAATTCGATCGCCTGGCTCGTCTGGCATCTCACCCGGATCCAGGACGACCACATCGCCGAAGCGGCAGGCCTGGACGAGGTGTGGATCGCGCAAGACTGGTCGGCGCGGTTCGAGCTGCCGTTCCCGCGGCGGGCGACCGGTTACGGCCACTCCCCC
>NZ_FMDK01000706.1 GCF_900091995.1 Streptomyces sp. MnatMP-M17 | reverse complement strand
GTCCAAGTACGGCCGGGCCATCGACAACGACGATCCTCCGCCTTGCGATCGCACGCACCGAACGCCGCAGGCCCCGCCCTCCGGGCGGACGGCGCTACTTTCGAAACACGCTCTAGCCGATGAGGTTCGGGATCTCCTGGACTCCGTACCAGAGCAGCTCGTGGTCCTCCGCGCCGTCCACCGTGAACTGGGCGTCGTCGTCGCCGTGGTCCGCCGCGCCCAGCGCCGCCGCCGCGGCCGACACGTCCTCCTCCGCCTCGTCGGAGTCGACATGCACCGCCGCCGCCTTCGTCAGCACGATCGCCGAGGCGATCCGCACCTCGCCGAGCGCGCCGGCGTCCAGTCCGCGGTCCGGGTCCGACACGGCCTCCCTGTCGGGCACGTCGGCCGCGAGGACCACCCGGCGCCGTCCCACGCCCGGATCGGCGGCGAGCAGCCGGAGCGAGGCGGCGGCGGCCCGGTTCAGGGCCGCGTACTCCAGCTCCTCGATGTCGTCGGAGACGTACCACTCGCGCAGTCCAGGGGTCACGGCATACGCGAGCAGCGGCCCGGGTCCGACCTCGCCCGTCTTGTGCGCCTCTGCGAGACCGGACAGGGTCAGGGGGACATAGACGCGCATGAGGTGGCCGCTTTCATCGTCGGGAGAGCACTCAGGATACGTCCGGGAGTCCCTCTTCGGGGTGACGCTGACAAGCTCCCAGGCGTCCACCGAGGACCGCGCCGTGTCCCGCCCGCAGGCCCCGCAGCGCGCTCGGATCACACGGATAGGTGATTCCGGCGTCGCGCGCGCCGTCGGCGTACCCGCCTTGCGGGCGTCACCTCGGGCCCCGTAAAAGATCCCACACCAGAAGTTACCGACCGGTATCGGACCGGACGGGCAGAACGGGGGCGATCTGCATGAACACGACCGACACCACCACGCGCGTGATGTCCACCACTTCCAGCGGCGCCAGGGCGGACCGTGCGGCGGCCAGGACCGTCGCCGGGGCACGGCCTCCGGGCCGGCGCGACCAGCGCAGGCCCGGCACCGTACGGCCACGGCAGAGCCGGCACATGAGCCCGCACGAACTCTTCGCAGAGCGCCTGCTCGCCGTCCTCAGCGGCCGTCGCCCGGTGCACTGGATGCTCGGCCAGACCATCGGGGAGGCGTACGAGCAGCTCGTCCGGCTCGCGCCCGGCACACCGCTCAGGGCCCGTGGCGTACTTCCCGTCATCCGTACCTGCCACGGCTTCCAGCCTCGGCCCGGTGTGGTCGAGGCCTGCGCCAGCGTCGCCGCCGGCGAGCAGGTCCGCGCCATGGCCTTCCGGCTGGAGCAGAGCGCGGATCTCCGCTGGCGCTGCGCCGCCGTCGAACTCGGCGGCGAACGCACCGGCCGGAACTGAGCCGCACGGCGTGAAGCACGTAAGGAGGTACGGGTACGACGACGGGCCGGGGCGCCACAGTGCGTGCGCTCCCCGGCCCGTCGCTCCGGCCTGTTTTTACTTCCTGTTACTTCTTGCGCTTCTTGTTACTTCTTACGACGACGGCCGCCGCTGCCGCCGCCCTTCTGCGCCTTACGCCGCTCGGCACGCGTCAGTCCGTCCGTCGTGGACCGGGTGGGCCCTTCCGCGTTCTGGAAGTCGCCCTCCACGATGCCGCCCTCGCCGTCCACCGTGGGAGCGGAGAAGTGCAGCCGGTCGGGCCGCTGCGGCGCGTCGAGGCCCTTCGCGCGGATCTCCGGCCGGGCCGTGCCCGCGGCCACCGCGTCCTGCTTGGAGAGCGAGGGACGCTCCGCCGCGTCCTGCACCGGGACCTCCTCGACCTGCTGCTCGACCTGGACCTCCAGGTTGAACAGATAGCCGACGGACTCCTCCTTGATGCCCTCCATCATGGCGTTGAACATGTCGAAGCCCTCGCGCTGGTACTCGACCAGCGGGTCCTTCTGGGCCATCGCGCGCAGCCCGATGCCCTCCTGGAGGTAATCCATCTCATAGAGGTGCTCGCGCCACTTGCGGTCCAGGACGGAGAGCACCACGCGCCGCTCCAGCTCGCGCATGATGTCCGAGCCGAGCTGGTTCTCCCGCTCCTCGTACTGCGCGTGGATGTCGTCCTTGATGGACTCCGCGATGAACTCGGCGGTGATCCCGGCGCGGTCGCCGGCCGCCTCCTCCAGCTCCTCGATGGTGGCCTTCACCGGGTAGAGCTGCTTGAAGGCGCCCCACAGCCGGTCCAGGTCCCACTCCTCGGCGAAGCCCTCGACGGTCTCCGCCTGGATGTACGCGTCGATCGTGTCGTCCATGAAGTGGCGCACCTGCTCATGCAGGTCCTCGCCCTCCAGGACGCGGCGGCGCTCGCCGTAGATGACCTCGCGCTGCCGGTTGAGCACCTCGTCGTACTTCAGGACGTTCTTACGCGTCTCGAAGTTCTGCTGCTCGACCTGCGACTGGGCGGAGGCGATGGCGCGCGTCACCATCTTGTTCTCGATGGGCACGTCGTCCGGCACATTGGCCATGGCCATGACTCGTTCGACCATCTGCGCCTTGAACAGCCGCATCAGGTCGTCGCCGAGCGACAGATAGAACCGGGACTCGCCCGGGTCGCCCTGACGTCCGGACCGGCCGCGGAGCTGGTTGTCGATACGGCGTGACTCGTGCCGCTCGGTGCCGAGGACATAGAGCCCGCCGAGGTCCTTGACCTCCTCGAACTCCGCCTTGACGGCCTGCTCGGCCTTCTCCCGCGCGGCGGGCAGGGCCGCGGCCCACTCCTCGACATGCTCGACGGGGTCCAGACCGCGCTGGCGCAGCTCCGCCTCGGCCAGATCGTCGGGGTTGCCGCCGAGCTTGATGTCCGTACCACGGCCGGCCATGTTCGTGGCGACGGTGACGGCGCCCTTGCGGCCGGCCTGGGCGACGATCGTCGCCTCCCGGTCGTGCTGCTTGGCGTTGAGCACTTCGTGCTGGACACCGCGCTTGTTGAGCTGCTGCGAGAGGTACTCGGACTTCTCGACCGAGGTGGTACCGACCAGGATCGGCTGGCCCTTCTCGTGCTTCTCCGCGATGTCGTCCACGACCGCGGCGAACTTGGCGACCTCGGTGCGGTAGATCAGATCGGACTGGTCCACCCGGACCATCGGCCGGTTCGTCGGGATCGGCACGACGCCCAGCTTGTAGATCTGATGGAACTCGGCGGCCTCGGTCATGGCCGTACCGGTCATACCGGAGAGCTTGCCGTAGAGGCGGAAGAAGTTCTGGAGGGTGATCGTGGCGAGGGTCTGGTTCTCGTCCTTGATGTCCACTCCCTCCTTCGCCTCGATCGCCTGGTGCATGCCCTCGTTGTAGCGGCGGCCGGCGAGGATACGGCCGGTGTGCTCGTCCACGATCATGACTTCGCCGTCGATGACGACATAGTCCTTGTCGTTCTTGAAGAGTTCCTTGGCCTTGATGGCGTTGTTCAGATAACCCACCAGCGGCGTGTTCACCGACTCGTACAGATTGTCGATGCCCAGCCAGTCCTCGACCTTCGAGACGCCCGGCTCATGGATGGCGACGGTGCGCTTCTTCTCGTCGACCTCGTAGTCGCCGGTCTCCTCGATGCCCTTGAGCGGATTGCCCGCCTCGCCCCGGGTCAGCCGGGTGACCAGCTTGGCGAAGTCGCCGTACCACTTGGTGGCCTGGTCGGCGGGGCCGGAGATGATCAGCGGCGTACGGGCCTCGTCCACGAGGATCGAGTCGACCTCGTCCACGATCGCGTAGTTGTGGCCGCGCTGGACCAGCTCCTCCTGGGACCACGCCATGTTGTCGCGGAGGTAGTCGAAGCCGAACTCGTTGTTCGTGCCGTACGTGATGTCGCACGCGTACTGCTCACGGCGCTGCGCGGGCGTCATGTTCGCCAGGATGCAGCCGACTTCGAGGCCCAGGAACTTGTGGACGCGGCCCATCATCTCGGAGTCGCGCTCGGCCAGATAGTCGTTCACCGTGATCAGGTGGACGCCCTTGCCGGACAGCGCGTTCAGATAGGCGGGCAGCGTGCCGACGAGGGTCTTGCCCTCACCGGTCTTCATCTCGGCGACATAGCCGAGGTGCAGCGCGGCGCCGCCCATGAGCTGGACGTCGTAGTGACGCTGGCCGAGGACGCGCTTGGCCGCCTCGCGTACGGTCGCGAAGGCCTCGGGGAGCAGGTCGTCCAGGCTCTCGCCGTCGGCGTAGCGCTCTTTGTACTCGGCGGTGAGCGCCCTCAACTCGGCGTCGGAGAGGCTCACGAAGTCCTCTTCGATGGAGTTGACCTGGTCCGCGATGCGGTGCAGTTTGCGCAGGATCTTGCCTTCGCCTGCACGCATGAGCTTGTTGAAGACGGACACTGAGGTTGGTCTCCTTGCCGGTCGGGCCTGGCACGTGGGTCGGATACGGACACGGGCGCGGGCACGGCAGGCGGGCCCCACCGCAACGGCCATCGTAAGCGAGGACCCGCCCGTGCCGGGAGGGCCGCCGTCGGGCGGACCTGTTGTCGCCCGAAACGAGAACGCGCGGGACCCGTCGAAGGTGCCGGTGCGGGAAGAAAAGTACTCGCGACAGGTGGTACAGCCCGGCAGAATTCCGGCATGAAACCCCTCACTCTCACGACGGAGCGGCTGCGGCTGCGCCCGCCGACGCCCGCCGACACCGAGGACATC
>NZ_FMDK01000332.1 GCF_900091995.1 Streptomyces sp. MnatMP-M17 | reverse complement strand
GGCTGGCCGCCGCGCTCTCCCCGGCGGCGAACGCCGCGCTCGCCCGCCATCCGCTGCGCGATCTGGTCACCGCCTCGCGTCCCGCGCCGGTGCTGGTCGAGCGCAGACGGGCGCTGTACGGCTCCTGGTACGAGCTGTTCCCGCGCTCCGAGGGCGCGGTCGTCAAGAAGGGCGAGCCGCCCGTCAGCGGTACGTTCAGAACGGCCGCCGAGCGGCTGCCCGCGGTCGCCGCGATGGGCTTCGACGTGGTCTATCTGCCACCGGTCCATCCCATCGGCACCACCTACCGCAAGGGCCCCAACAACTCCCTGGAGCCCGGCCCCGACGATGTCGGAGTGCCCTGGGCGATCGGCTCGCCCGACGGCGGCCATGACGCGGTCCATCCCGATCTGGGCACGATCGAGGACTTCGACCACTTCGTGGAGACGGCCCGCACGCTGCGGATGGAGATCGCCCTCGACTTCGCGCTCCAGTGCTCTCCGGACCATCCCTGGGTCACCAGGCATCCCGAGTGGTTCCACCACCGCGCCGACGGCTCGATCGCGTACGCCGAGAACCCGCCGAAGAAGTACCAGGACATCTATCCGATCGCCTTCGACAGCGATCTGCGCGGTCTGGTCCGGGAGACCACCCGCATCCTGCGGTACTGGATGGCCCACGGCGTGCGCATCTTCCGCGTCGACAATCCGCACACCAAGCCGGTGGTCTTCTGGGAGAAGGTCATCGCGAACATCAACCGCACCGATCCCGATGTGATCTTCCTGGCCGAGGCGTTCACCCGGCCCGCGATGATGCGTACGCTCGGCGCGATCGGCTTCCAGCAGTCGTACACGTACTTCACCTGGCGCAACGGCAAGCAGGAGCTGACCGACTACCTGACCGAGCTGTCCGGCGAGACCGCCGCGTACATGCGGCCGAATTTCTTCGTCAACACTCCTGACATCCTGCACGCCTACCTTCAGCACGGGGGCCGGCCCGCCTTCGAGGCACGGGCCGTGCTCGCGGCGACGATGGCGCCTTCCTGGGGTGTCTACGCGGGGTACGAACTCTGCGAGAACACCCCCGCGAAGCCGGGCAGTGAGGAGTACCTTGACTCCGAGAAGTACGAGCTGAGACCCCGGGACTGGGAGGCGGCCGAGCGTGAGGGCCGTACCATCGCCCCGCTGATCACCCTGCTCAACCGGATCAGACGACGGCATCCCGCTCTTCAGCAACTGCGCGACATCCATTTCCACCACGCCGACAATGACGCGGTCATCGCGTACAGCAAGCGGGCAGGCACGGACATCGTTCTGGCGGTCGTCAACCTCGACCCTCACCACACCCAGGAGGCGACGGTCTCGTTGGACATGGAACGGCTCGGCCTTGAACCGCACGAGACCGTTCCGGTGCGCGACGAGCTCACCGGCGAGACCTATCACTGGGGCAGCTCCAACTATGTGCGTCTGGAGCCGGGCGTCACGCCCGCGCACATCGTGGTGCTGCGACCGTCCCCGCCGATCGGAGGGTCACCCACATCATGATCGTCAATGAGCCCGTCCACGACACGTTCGAGGACACCCCGGCCAAGGACCGGGATCCCGACTGGTTCAAGCGTGCCGTCTTCTACGAGGTCCTGGTGCGTTCGTTCCAGGACAGCAACGGCGACGGCATCGGAGACCTCAAGGGCATCACGGCCAAACTGGACTATCTCCAGTGGCTGGGCGTCGACTGCCTCTGGCTGCCGCCGTTCTTCAAGTCGCCTCTGCGCGACGGCGGCTACGACGTGTCCGACTACACGTCGGTGCTTCCCGAGTTCGGCGATCTCGCCGACTTCGTGGAGTTCGTGGACGCCGCGCACCAGCGCGGCATGCGCGTGATCATCGACTTCGTCATGAACCATACGAGCGATCAGCACGAATGGTTCCAGGAGTCCCGCAAGGACCCCGAAGGCCCCTACGGCGACTACTACGTCTGGGCCGACGACGACAAGCAGTTCCAGGACGCCCGGGTCATCTTCGTGGACACGGAGACCTCCAACTGGACCTTCGACCCGGTGCGCAAGCAGTACTACTGGCACCGCTTCTTCTCGCATCAGCCCGATCTCAACTACGAGAACCCGGCGGTGCAGGAGGAGATCGTCTCCGCGCTGCGCTTCTGGCTGGACCTGGGCATCGACGGCTTCCGGCTGGACGCCGTGCCGTATCTCTACCAGCAGGAGAACACCAACTGCGAGAACCTCCCGGCCACCCATGAGTTCCTCAAGCGGGTACGCGCGGAGATCGACGCCAACTATCCGGACACGGTGATCCTCGCCGAGGCCAACCAGTGGCCGGAGGATGTCGTGGACTACTTCGGCGACTACGCCAAGGGCGGCGACGAATGCCATATGGCGTTCCACTTCCCGGTGATGCCGCGGATCTTCATGGCGGTACGGCGCGAGTCCCGCTACCCGGTCTCGGAAATCCTGGCGAAGACACCGGCCATCCCGACGAACTGCCAGTGGGGCATCTTCCTGCGCAACCATGACGAGCTGACTCTCGAAATGGTCACGGACGAAGAGCGCGACTACATGTACGCGGAGTACGCCAAGGATCCGCGGATGCGGGCCAACATCGGCATCCGGCGCCGGCTGGCGCCGCTGCTGGACAACGACCGCAACCAGATCGAGCTGTTCACCGCGCTGCTGCTGTCGCTGCCGGGCTCTCCGATCCTCTACTACGGGGACGAGATCGGGATGGGCGACAACATCTGGCTCGGCGACCGGGACGCCGTGCGCACTCCGATGCAGTGGACGCCCGACCGGAACGCGGGCTTCTCGTCCAGCGATCCGGGCCGGCTCTATCTGCCGACGATCATGGATCCGGTCTACGGCTACCAGGTGACCAATGTGGAGGCGGCGATGGCCTCGCCGTCCTCGCTGCTGCACTGGACCCGGCGGATGATCGAGATCCGTAAGCAGAATCCGGCCTTCGGGCTCGGCTCGTACACCGAGCTGCCGTCCTCCAACCCGGCGGTGCTCGCCTTTCTGCGCGAGGCGCCCTCTCCTCAGGGCAACGGCGACGACCTGGTGCTCTGCGTGCACAACTTCTCACGCTTCGCCCAGCCCACCGAGCTGGATCTGCGGCAGTTCAGCGGGCGTCATCCGGTGGAGCTGATCGGCGGTGTGCGCTTTCCCGCCATCGGTGAGTGGCCCTATCTGCTGACGCTCGCGGGCCACGGCTTCTACTGGTTCCGGCTCAGGAAGGACGGCGTCCCCGCCGTCCCCGCGTAACGCGCCCTACGGCCCCGGACCCGTGCGAGGCGGTTTCCGCCGCCTCGCACGGGGCACTCTCCACCACATCCAGCACCTCCGTTTGATCGGATCCGTACAGAGTTCATTACGGAAACGATCTCCGAACCAACCCAGTACGGACTCGATACGGACTTTGTCCGGGCCCTGTGCAAACAGAACCGAGCCCGTACGGATCATCCTCACCCGACACGTCCCGCACAGCCGGACAGCCATTGCCGCAATCCGGGACACTCTGCGCATCCTGTGGTGTGCCCGGGGAAAGGACGCGATGCCATGTCGAAGGCTGCATCCACCCGGACTACCCCGTGCCTCGTCACCGCCTCGCCCGCTGCCTCACAAGCCGTGTCGTCCGCTCTGTCGCCCGCCGACGCGAGGGCGCTGGTCGGCTCGCTCGCGCCGCTGCTCCATGACTGGCTGCCCCGCCAGCGCTGGTTCGCGGGCAAGGGCCGGCCGGTCACCGGCTTCGTACCGGTGGCGGCCACCGAGCTGCTGCCGATGAACGCGGGAGGTCCGGGCCTGCTGCATCTGCTCGTACGGGTCGAACAGCGGAGCGCCGCGGGCCCGCCGCCGTCGATTCCCTCGTCCGCCCATGCCGGGGCCGCGCACTCGGCCGCCGCGTCCGCCACCGCCTCGGGCGGCGACTGCTACCAGCTGCTGCTCGGCGTACGGAAGGCGCTGCCGCCGGCGCTGGCATCCGCGCTGATCGGCCATGCCGCCCAGGGCCCGCTGGCCGGCCGTACCGTCTACGAGGGACTGCACGATCCACGGCTGGCCGAACTGCTGCTGGAGCGGCTGCGCGCGTCGGGCGCGCTGGGACCGCTGCGCTTCGACCACGCGGGCACGGTGCCCGCCGGGCTGACCGGGCGGCTGCTCGACGCCGAGCAGTCGAATTCTTCCCTGGTGTACGGCGACGCCTACATCCTCAAGATCCTGCGGCGCGTCTTCCCCGGGCCCCATCCCGATCTGGAGCTGCCGCTCGCGCTGGCCGCCGAGGGATGCGACCGGGTGCCCGCGCCCGTCGCCTGGTTCGAGGCGGCCGATCCGTCCGGCAGCGGTGACTCCCTCACGCTCGGCGTGCTCCAGCCGTATCTGCGCGGCTCCCAGGACGGCTGGCAGCTCGCACTGGCGGCGCTGGCCCGGGGCCGGGACTTCACCAAGGAGGCCCGTGCGCTCGGGCGGGCCACCGCCGAGGTGCATATCGCGCTCGCAGCCGCGCTGCCGACGGTCACGCTGGGACGCCGGCAGACCGCACAGCTCGCACAGGGCATGGCCGAGCGTCTGGAGGCGGCGGCGCAGGCGGTGCCGGTGCTCATGCCGTACGCACCGGGGCTGCGCACCGCGTTCGACGCGCTGAGCGGGCTGGACGAGGCGGCGCGCGGCAGACCGGCGCAGCGCGTCCACGGCGATCTGCATCTCGGCCAGACCTTGCGGACACCGGACGGACGGTGGTCGGTCATCGACTTCGAGGGCGAGCCGGCCCGGCC
>NZ_FMDK01000362.1 GCF_900091995.1 Streptomyces sp. MnatMP-M17 | reverse complement strand
TCGCCGGGATCGGCGGCTCGCTGATGGGCCGTCACCGGCCGAGGCTGCCCTTCCTCGCGGCGATCCTGGTCGCCGGCGTCGATGTCGCGCTGCTGCTGTGGCAGGGAACGGCTCTCTCCTGAGACGACCGCGGTCGGCAGCGGTCCATCGGCGTCGTTCAGCCGGTGGCGTTCAGCCGGTGGCGGCGGACGGAGCGAGCCGGTCGCGGAGAAAGGCGATCGTACGCTCCCACGCCAGTTCCGCCTCCTTGGCGCGGTACACCTGAGGCCGGGTGTCATTGAAGAAGGCGTGTCCCGCGCCCGGATACAGCCTGAAGTCCGGCACGATGCCGGACTCGGCCTCGATCGTGGCCCGGAGCCGGTCCAGCGTCTCGGGCGGCACGGTGTGGTCGTCCTCGCCGTAGTGGCCGAGGATCTCCGCCCTGAGACGCGAGAAGTCCGGCATGCCGTCCTGGATGACGCCATAGAACGGTACGGCGGCGGAGACCCGCTCGTCGACGGCGGCGAGCTGGAGAACGAATCCGCCGCCCATGCAGAAACCGACGGCACCGACCGTGTCACTGTCCGTCCCGGGCCGCGAAAGTAGATGGTCGACCGCGCCGGAGAGCAGTTCGACGCCTCGCTCGGTGGGCAGCTGGGACATCATCCGCAGCGCCTCGTCGGAGTCGTGGGCGACCCGGCCGCCGTACAGATCGGGAGCGAGCGCGACAAAGCCCGCCTGCGCGAAGCGGTCGGTGACGTCCTTGATATGAGCGGTCAGTCCCCACCACTCCTGGATGACGATGACGCCGGGACCGTGTCCGGCGGGTGGCATGGCGAGATAGCCGTACGCGGTGGCTCCGGCGCTCGGGAACGAGACGTTCTGGAAAGTGGGATCGGTGGCCATGAGCGGCGCTCCTCAACGGTGACGGGTGACACCGGGACCGGATGGCCGGTGACACCAAGATCGTAAGGGCGCGGGCACGTGGCGGCGGTGCCGGACTGAAACGCTGTGCCGCTGAGACGCTGAGACGTCGTACGCGACAGGGCGGTGGCCGCACCTGGCCACCGCCCCGCACAGGCGTCCCCGGACCGGACCGAGGCGTCAGCTCTTGGATGGCTCCTTCGCGGGCTCCTTCTTGAAGGCCCAGGCCATCTCCGGCTCCAGGGCGAACCGGAAGATCCGTTGGACCGGTCGCGTACAGAGCAGGGTGACGACCACGGCGGCGAGGATCGAGATGAAGACCGCGCCGACGGGCCGGTGCAGCCACTCCGCGTCGTACCAGCCCCAGATGCTCGCGCTCTTGGCGAGGAATCCGTGCAGCAGATAGCCGCAGAGCGTGCCGGCTCCCAGGGCCGTGACCCAGAGCCGCCGGCCGGGCACCCAGGCGAAGAAGCAGGCGGTCAGGACAAGGGAGCAGCCGAAGAGCGCGAAGGTCATCAGCACGCCGGTCCACCAGGGCGCGCCCAGTTCCTGCGCGCTGTCACGGTGGAAGAACCACGCCATGTTCATCCGTACGACGGCCCAGTAGGCGAAGACGACGGCGAGGGCGAAGACCGGCACGGCGGCGATCCGCACCGCGCGGCGGCGGACGAGCTGGAAGTGCTCGCGCTTCAGCACCATGCCGAGGACGAAGAACGGCAGGAACTGAAGGAGCCGCTGAAGATCGAGGTCGTCGCCGATCTGCGGTGAGGTGGTGGCCAGCGCGGCGATCGCCAGGGCGAGCGGCAGCGGCCAGCGGACCAGCCGCCAGATGGGCGCCGTCATCCGCCAGACGAACAGCGCGAGCAGGAACCAGGTCAGATACCACGGGTCGAGCAGACTGACCGGCATGTCCGGATCGTCCGCGGCCCAGCGGTGGAAGAGGCTGTAGGCGACCTCGAAGACGATGTACGGGACTGCGACGCCCGTGATCAGCCGGCGCACGCGGTCGGGCCGGAAGTCGAAACTCCGGGAGAAGTGGCCGGAGATGATGATGAACGCCGGCATGTGGAAGGTGTAGACGACGATATAGAGCGCCGAGACCGCACGGCTGCCGCCTCGCAGTGGCTCCCACGCGTGCGCGATGGCGACCAGGACGATCGCCACATATTTGGCGTTGTCGAAGAAGGCGTCCCGGCTCCTGGCCCCCGGAGCCGCCGTGGCGGCAGCCGTCGGCGGCTGCG
>NZ_FMDK01000665.1 GCF_900091995.1 Streptomyces sp. MnatMP-M17 | reverse complement strand
GGCGGGCGGTCCGACCAGGTCGACATGCCTACGGTGACCGGCGGTGGCGGCCTTCACCGCTTCGGCGAGCGCCGGATCACGGACAACGGCGTCGAGCAGACCGTGCAGGCTCATGAAGGGGTTCCATCCAGGCGGTGGGCAACGCGAACGACCCGACACGTCGTACGGGCCGGGGGTTCTCCAGCGTACGACGCGCGACGGACACCGGGGGACGGGGCGGCCGGGCGGGGACGGCCGGGACGGGAACCACCTGGCTCCGGCCGGGACCACGCGCAGGGCCGGGACCACGCGCAAGCGGGGACGCCCCGGGTGGGACGCCCCCGCGTGCACGGCCGCTCAGGCCAGGCGGGTCTCCCACGAGAGGAGCCATACGTCATTGGCGGCACCGGCGTCGGTGCACCGGTACTGGATGAGCTGGTTGCCCCGGCCCACGCCGCCCTTGACGTTCAGACACTTGCCGCTGGACCGGGCCACGAGCTGGTAGCCCTGGCCCTTGGGGACCAGCCGCCACTGCTCATTGGCGGCGGTGCCGCATGTGTACTGGATGACCGGCGTGCCGTCGGCCGAACCGCCGCCCTTGACGTTGACGCACTTGCCGCTGCTGAGCGACCTGAAGCGGTAGTAGCCGCCTCCCGTGCTCTCCGGCTCCCAGCGCTCATTGGCCGCACGGGACAGAGGCCACTGGATGATGTCGGCCCCGTTCGCCGAGGAGTTCCCCCGTACGTTCGCGACCTGCCCCGGGTCACTCGCCAGCCGCAGCGTGATCTGCTCGACCGTAACGGCGCGCGGCGAGCCCGACTCCTCCGCACCACCGGCAACCGCCGGACTCAACGAGCCCACCACCACAGCAACACACCCGGCCGCCGCGACGGCCGCCATCCCCACGGTCCTGCGCATGCCCTTGACCGTGACGCATCCTCCTGCACTCTCGGTTCACTACCGTTCGTAGCGAATCCAGAGCGGAGTGTAATGGACAGTTTTGCCCCCAAACCTGGCCCTGAGACTGGCACTTACGTCCGAGCACCCACGCCCGCGCCGGGACGTCGAAGCGTCGGCCACGATGGACGATGGCCGCGAACCCGCCGACATGCGACGTCGCTTTGCGTAATCGGCCCTCGTAAAATCTGTGACACTCATACGCCGGGCTCCCCACCGGAGGCGCGGATTCCTGTCGGCCCTTGGCGTGCGCGCCGACTCCGCACCGCAGGTTCCCGACGCGGCTGCCGCGTACTACCGCTCCCTGCTGGCCGAGCGCACCGTGCTGATCGTCCTGGACAACGCGGCCACTGCCGCCCAGGTCCGCCCGCCGCTGCCCGGCGGCACGCGCTGTCTGACGGTGGTCACGAACCGCAGCAGGCTTTCCGGGCTCGCGGTACGGGGATGGAGCGCATCGGCTGACCACTTCGTCACCGATACCACCGACGCCGCCCCGGACACCGTCTCGCCCGACCAAGCCTCCTGACGCGCGGGCCTAGCCAAGGGCCTCCAGGATGTCCGCGGCGTACGCGGCGGCCAGGGAGGTCGGGTCCGCGGTGCGCTCGTGGCGCGCCAGGTCAATGCCTGTACGGATGATCGCGGCGCACTCGGCGTACAAGGTATGGCCGGGGCGCTCGCCCTCCTCGCAGCCGAGGACGGCGGACAAGGTCCACAGCAACGCCTCGCGGGTCGCCTGACGTGGCGGGCTCGCGAACCATATGGCCATCAGCACCGCGCACACCGCCGGGGCCGGAGGCTGAAGGTTCGACTGGATGAAGATGTGGTCGTCCAGCGCGTGAAACGCGGCCGGATGTCCCTCGGCCGCGTCCCGCAAGGTCGGAACGAGATGGCTCGCGGAGCGTCCGCAGCCGCACATGCACGTCTCCCACTCGTGCCCCGCGATCTCGGCCGCCACCATGTCGTCCACCAGGACACGCTGCCTTGCGCAGCAGGCCCGCTCCCCCACCCGACGTGATGTCAACGCCCGCTCCTCCCCTCCCTTGCCGTGCCGACGCCGGGTTCTTCGAAAACCGTCGGCACGGCATCTCATGGAACGAACCGGCACCATCCCCCATCTGAACAAACGGCGGATCACATCGGCAGCTGCCGGCTCGGCCCGTCCGGGTTGCCCCGGCCCTTAGGCCGTACGGCATGGCTCCGGCCCCGGTGGGTGTTGGAGGGCACCCACCGAGGCCGTGAGGCTTACCTTATCGTCCCTGCTCGTCCTACTCCGTGGCGATCGCGTTCAGTACGTTCATCCGGCCCGCGCGGAAGGCCGGGACCAGGGCGGCGAAGAGGCCCACGAAGGCCGAGGCGACGAAGACCGTGAGGATCGTCGGCCAGGGGATCTCCAGGACGCCGAGGCCCTCCAGGGCCAGGAGCTTCTGGGCCGCCGTGCCCCAGCCCATGCCCAGGCCCAGGCCGAGCAGGGCGCCGAAGAGGGCGATGACCACCGACTCCAGGCGGATCATGCGGCGGAGCTGGCGGCGGGAGAGGCCTATCGCGCGCAGCAGACCGATCTCGCGGGTGCGCTCCACCACCGACAGGGCCAGGGTGTTCACCACACCCAGCACCGCGACGATGATCGCCAGGGCCAGCAGACCGTAGACGATATTGAGGAGCTGGCCGATCTGGTCCTTGAGGTCCTGCTTGAAGTCGGTCTGGTTCTGCACCTTGTACTGCGGATAGGCGGCGAGCGAGTCCTTGAGGGCCGCGTACGCCTCCTTCTCCTTGCCGTCCACGGCCGCCGCGAACATGATCATGTTCTTGGGCATCTTGTCGGCCGGGACATACTCCTCGGCGGTCGTGATGTTGGTGTACATCGCGCCCTTGTCGACATTCGTGTCGTCCGAGGTGATCGCCGCGACCTTCAGCTTTCCGGTCTTCCCGCCCGGGAAGACGACCGACATCTCGTCGCCGACCTTCACGCCGTGCTCCGTGGCGTACGCGTCGCCGACCGACATCGCGTCCTTGCCGTACGCCGCGGACAGCTCACCGGCGATGGTCTCGCGTCGCAGGTCCTGTGCGTACGTCGGGTCCGCGGCGACGATGTCCTCCCAGTCGGTCCGCCCGTCCGGGGCGGTCAGCTTGATCTCGACCGACTTGTACTCGGTGACATGCTCGATGTCCGGCGCCTTCTCCAGCGCCGCCTGGGCCTGCGGCATGACCGGCTGGCCGTTGCTCGACTGGATGATGAAGTCCGCGCCGACCGACCTGTCCAGCTCGTCCGTCGCCGAGGCGACCATCGAGGAACCGACCACCGAGAGACAGGCCACCAGCGCGAGCCCGATCATCAGGGCGGCGCCCGTCGCTCCCGTACGCCGTGGATTGCGCAGCGCGTTGCGCTCGGCCATCCGGCCGACCGGGCCGAACATCCGCAGGACGAACGCGCTCAGCACCCGGATCAGTCCGCCCGCGAGCAGCGGACCGATGACGACGAATCCGATCAGTGTGAAGACCACACCCACACCGAGGAAGAGCGAGCCCTCGCCCGCCTCCTCGGCCCGCGTAGAGACGAGCAGCGCGGCGGCGCCGGCGCCTGTGAGCACCAGTCCGGTGATCGCCCTGATCAGACCGGCACGTCCGTCGGCGGGCGTACCGGCGTCGCGCAGCGCGGCCATCGGCGAGATCTTTCCGGCCCGCCGCGCCGGTATGTACGCCGAGACGACGGTGACCACGATGCCGAGCACCAGCCCGACCACCGGAGTCGTCCACTTCACCGTCAGATCCTGGGTGGACAGCTCCATCCCCACGGAGGACATGATCTGCATCAGCCCGACCGCGAGCCCCACTCCGGCCGCGACTCCGGCGACCGAGCCGAAGATCCCGAGCAGCACGGCCTCCAGCAGCACCGAGCGGTTGACCTGCTGACGGCTGGAGCCCAGCGCCCGCATCAGCCCGATCTCCCGGGTCCGCTGGGCGACCAGCATGGAGAAGGTGTTGACGATCAGGAAGATTCCGACGAGGAAGGCGATCCCGGCGAAGCCGAGCATCGCGTACTTCATCACATCGAGGAACGAACCGACGTCCGCGCGGTTGGCGTCCGCGGCCTCCTGCTGCGTCTGGAGCTTGTACGGTCCGCCCGCGAGCACCGCGGCCACGTCCCGCTTGAGGACATCGTCGCTGACGCCCGGCTCGGCGGTGACATTGACATGGGTGAACAGGTCGGCGCCGCCGAGCAGTTCACGCTGGGAGGTCGCGGTGTCGAAGTAGACGACGGCCGCGCCCGGGTTGGTGACGGTGAAGGTGGCGATTCCGGAGATCTTCGCCGTGAGGTCGCCCGTGACCGCGATGGTGCGCAGTTCGTCACCGATCGCGAGATGGTGCTTCTCGGCGGTGTCGGCGTCGACCATCATCTCGGTGGGACCGCGCGGAGCATGGCCCGAGGTGATCTCCATCGAACGGAGGTCGTTACGCGTCCAGTTGCCGGCGATCGTCGGAGCGCCGCTGGTCGCGCCCACGTTCTTGTTGTCGGAGTCGACGACGGTCACGCTCATGCTGCTGACCGCGCCCTCGGCGGACTTGACGCCGTCCGCCTTCCGTACGGTCTCCACCAGAGAGGCGGGCAGCGTCTCGGGCTTGCCGGTCTGCGATATCTCGTCACCGCCCTTGGCGGCCTTGGGACTGACCGTGACATCCGAGGAGGTCGCGGCGAAGAGCTTGTCGAACGTCGTGTTCATCGTGTCCGTGAACACGAGCGTGCCCGAGACGAAGGCGACCGACAGCAGGACCGCGACGGCGGAGAGCGCCATCCGTCCCTTGTGCGCGAAGAAGTTGCGCATCGAGGTCTTGAACACGGTCACGACGTACGCCCCCGGGCGTCGAAGTCCTTCATACGGTCGAGGACGGCGTCGGCCGTCGGCCGGAACATCTCGTCCACGATCCTGCCGTCCGCCAGATACAGCACCCGGTCCGCGTACGACGCGGCCACCGGGTCATGGGTGACCATCACGATCGTCTGGCCCAGCTCGTCCACGGACCTGCGCAGAAAGCCCAGCACCTCGGCGCCCGCCCGCGAGTCCAGATTGCCGGTCGGCTCGTCGCCGAAGATGATCTCGGGCCGGGCGGCGAGCGCCCTGGCCACCGCGACCCGCTGCTGCTGACCGCCCGAGAGCTGGGTCGGCCGGTGCTTGAGACGGTCGGCGAGGCCCACCGTCTCCACCACCCGCTGGAGCCACGGGCCGTCCGGCTTACGGCCGGCGATGTCCATGGGCAGCGTGATGTTCTCCAGGGCGTTGAGCGTCGGCAGCAGATTGAACGCCTGGAAGATGAAGCCGATCCGGTCCCGGCGGAGCTGGGTGAGGTGCTTGTCCTTGAGCTTGGTGATCTCGGTCTCGTCGAGATGGATCTCGCCCGAGGTCACGGTGTCCAGACCGGCGAGGCAGTGCATCAGCGTCGACTTGCCGGAGCCGGACGGGCCCATGATCGCGGTGAACTGGCCACGGGCGATGTCCACATCGACATGGTCCAGCGCGACGACCCGGGTCTCGCCCGAGCCGTACGCCTTGACGACCTGCCGCGCTCGCGCCGCGACGGCCGTACGCCCTCCCGTGCCCCCGTGCTTGGGGATCGTTACAGCCGTTGTCACGGTATGTCTCCTAAGTCAGTTGATCGACAGTCAGTGCGTCGGTGCGGTACGGGTACGTCGGTGCTGGTGCATCACTGGGGCACATCGGTGTGGTCGGTTCACCGATGGCTTCGTGAGCTCGTGCTTCGAGTCTGTTCGTTTCGGGGCCCCGGCGCGCTGGTGCCCAGCGCAGTCTTCGCCTGAGGTTTTCCCCACCCCCGTGCTACGGAGAGCCCCCCTCGTGCGCTCTCCGTGGCGTAAGACCAAGGTAAGGAACGCGGGCCGGGCTTCTCGTCCTCCACCGGGACGAACCGTCCCTGGCCGGATGTAAGGAGAACCCCCTAAGGGTCTCCACCTTCAGACGGAGACCCTGGGTGGAGACCGGTGAAGGCGGACGGTGGAGACCGGTGGAGGCGAGGCATGGAGCGGATCGCGCCCTCCCGCCACGAGAGGTACGGGTGAGAAGGTGTCTCCCGACGAGATACATGCATAGGGAAGGGATCCCGTGAGCGGCGCCGGCGACAGTACCGAGGACACCGGACGTACCGAAGCGATACCCGAAGCCCCGCCGGCGGGCGCCAGTCCGCCGCCGGGGCCGAACCACACACCACCGTCCGGGCCGCCGTCGAGATCGTCATCCGGGCCGTCTGCCGGAGCGCGTGAGCGCGGCCGAGGTCCGGTGGTCGCCGCCCTGATGCTGGGTATGGCGCTCGCCGCACTCGACGGCACCATCGTCTCCACGGCCGTCCCGCAGATCGTGGGCGACCTCGGCGGGTTCGCCGTCTTCTCCTGGCTGTTCTCCGGCTATCTGCTCGCCGTGACGGTCACGCTGCCGGTGTACGGAAAGCTCTCCGACACCTTCGGCCGCAAGCCCGTGCTGATCGCGGGCATCGTCGTCTTCCTCATCGGCTCACTGCTCTGCGCCACCGCGTGGAGCATGGCCTCCCTGATCGCCTTCCGTGTCGTCCAGGGCCTCGGCGGCGGCGCGCTCCAGGGCACGGTGCAGACCATCGCCGCCGATCTCTACCCGCTCAAGGAACGGCCCAGGATCCAGGCCAAGCTGTCGACGGTCTGGGCCACCTCCTCGGTCGCGGGACCGGCCCTGGGCGGACTGCTCGCCGGATACGCGGACTGGCGCTGGATCTTCCTCGTCAATCTGCCGGTGGGCGTGGTGGCGCTCTGGCTGATCGTCAGATACCTGCGCGAACCGGGCCGTACGTCACCGAGCCGTACGACAGCCCAGGGCACGCGGCCCGGCCGTACGACACCGGCGTCCCCGGGCGCGCGTACCGCCTCCGCGCTCCGGCACCGGGTCGACTGGGCGGGCGCGCTCGCCGTCTTCGCCACCGGCGCGCTCCTGCTCACCGCGCTCGTCCAGGGCGGTGTCGCCTGGCCCTGGCTCTCCGCGCCCTCCTTCGCCTTCCTCGGCGGCAGCGCCGTGCTCGCCGCGGTTACGGTCGTCATCGAACGACGGGCCGCGGAACCGATCATTCCGGGCTGGGTCTGGCGTCGCCGTACCATCGCAGCCGTCAATCTGGCGCTCGGCGCGCTCGGACTACTCATGGTCGCGCCGACCGTCTTCCTCCCGACATACGCACAGTCCGTGCTCGGCCTCGGGCCGATCGCCGCCGGCTTCGTACTCTCCGCGATGACACTGAGCTGGCCGGTCAGCGCCGCCCTGTCCAACCGTGTCTACAACCGCGTCGGCTTCCGGCAGACCGCCGTCATCGGGATCTTCCTCGCGATGCTGATCCTGCTCGCCTTCCCTCTCCTCCCGTTCCCCGGGCAGGCCTGGCAGCCGGCGCTGATCATGCTGCTGCTCGGCGGCGCGCTCGGGCTGTTCCAGCTTCCGCTGATCATCGGAGTGCAGGCGACGGTCGGCTGGTCGGAGCGAGGAACCGCGACCGCGTCGATCCTCTTCTGCCGCCAGGTCGGACAGAGCGTGGGCGCCGCGGTGTTCGGCGCCGTCGCCAACGGCGCGCTCGCCTCCCGTCTCGACGATCCGCCCTCGCCAGGACTCCCCCGCGATCTGGACTCGGTCTCGACCGCCCTGGAGAATCCGGCCGCGCTCACCGCCGAAGCCCTGGAGTATCTGCGCCGGGCGGTGGACGCGGCGGTGGACCGCGTCTATCTGGGCGCGGCGGTCGCGGCGGCACTGGCCCTGCTCGTACTGCTCGTACTGGCCCCGAAACGCTTCCCGGTCATCGCCGAGAAGGACACCGACTGAGCGCGCCAAGCCCTGAACCTCCGGACGTGGCCGGTCCCTATGAGAAGGCCCGGAGGTATATGGCCCGTCCCCATTGTGTTCCGGTCACCCGCCACCGAAGATCCTCGGCACCGCACACCTGGGCCCCCACAGTGAGGACACCCCATGACCACGGCACCCCCACAGGAGCCGCGACCGGAGCCGGACACGACGACCGGCCGGGAGCCCTGGCCCGCGCGGATGGCACTGCGCTTCACCGCCTTCTCCGAGAAATGGCTGCCCGACGCGCTGGGCTTCGTACTGGTGGGCACCTTCGCGGTCTTCGCCCTCGGCCTCGCGACCGGTGAGAGCCTGTACGGCGCGCCCTCGGATCCGGCGGCGACGAGCGGATACGGGCTGGTGGACGCATGGGGCCAGGGATTCTGGTCCCTGATCACCTTCACTCTGCAAATGGCGATGATCATTATCGCCGGATACGCGGTCGCGGTCTCACCGCCGGTCGGCCGGCTGATCGCCAGGATCGCGCTCGTGCCACGGACACCGCGCGGAGCCGTCGCGTTCACCGCGGCCGTGGCGATGGTGACGTCCTATCTGAACTGGGCCTTCAGCCTGATCTTCACGGCGATCCTCGCCAAGGAGATAGCCCGCAGGGTCACGGGAGTGGACTACCGGGCCCTGGGCGCGATGGCCTTCCTCGGGCTCGGCACCGTATGGGCCCAGGGCCTGTCGGGATCGGCGGCGCTCCAGGTCGCCGGCGCCGCGTCGAGCCCACCCGCCGTCCAGGAAGTCATCAAGGAAGGACGCGGCAGCGGACTCATCCCGCTGACGGAGACCATCTTCCTGTGGCAGGGCATCGTTGCCACGGCGATCATCTTCGTCATCGCCGTGGGCACGGCCTGGTTCCTCTCGCCCTCGCCGGAGCGCGCGAAGACCGCAGAACAGCTCGGCATAGACCTGGGTCCCAGTGTGGCCGAGCAGCGCTCGCCGCTGCGGCGCAACCGGCCCGGCGAGTGGATCGAGTACAGCCCGGTCTTCGCGATCCTGCTGTTCGCACTCGGTGTGTGGTACCTGGCACGCCACTTCGCCCGCGCGGAAGGCAGCGCCCTCAACGCCCTCGATCTGAACACCGTCAATCTCATCCTCATCCTGCTGGCGCTCATCCTGCACTGGCGACCCGTACGGCTGGCCCAGGCCGTCAAGGAGGGCACACCGGCCGCCTCGGGTGTGCTGCTCCAATTCCCGCTGTACGGCGGGATCTTCGGGATGATCGCCTTCACCGGACTGAGCAAGACCATCGCCGGCTGGCTGGTGTCGGTCTCGAACGAGTTCTTCTATCCGGCCCTCATCGCGATCTACAGCGCCGTCCTCGGAGTCTTCGTGCCCAGCGGCGGCAGCAAGTGGGTCATCGAGGCGCCGTACGTCCTGGACGCGGCCAACCAGCTCCACGTCAATCAGGGCTGGGTGGTCGTGGTCTACGACCTCGGCGAGGCCAGCGCCAATCTGCTCCAGCCGTTCTGGATGCTGCCCACACTGACGGTCCTCGGCCTCAAGGCGCGCGACATCATGGGCTATACGTTCGCCATGTTCCTGGTGTGCTTCCCCGTGGTGCTGATCCTGGTCACGCTGTTCGCCCGCACGCTCAGCTTCCCGTAAGGCACACGAAGCCGCCGACGCGCGCAAGGCCGCCCCGGCCGGGAGGCCGCCGAGGCCGCCGAGGTTACGGTCGCGGTGCGCCTCCCCCGCACAAAAGGCGCACCGCACCGCTCAGACGAGCCCTACAGCAGCCCGTCCCACATCTGCTCCAGCAGCACCGACCACCAGTTCTCCGGCGACGACAGCGCCGCCGCATCCAGCGATATGAGCTGTGCCTGGAAGTCGACCGTCCAGCGGCCCGCCTGCTCCGGGTTGAGACCGAAGCGCAGCCGCCACATCCGGCCCAGCAGCGCCAACGACCGTGTGAACTCCGGCAGTCCGGTGTTCACGAACTGCGGCGGCACCGACTGCCCGCCGGGTCCCGCCTCCACCGGCACCGCCATGATGTGCGCCGTGCCGTACTGGACACAGAGCGCGCGCCCGAAGTCGCTGCCGACCACCAGATACGAGCCCGCGTCCGGCGCCGCCCGCACCTGCCGCTGCGCGGCCAGCTCGGCCAGCGTCGGCACCACCGGCTGCGGAGGCTGCGCCCAGAAGAACGGCCCGAAGTCGGCCGGCAGTCCCGCCCAAACCAGCGTGCGCGCCACGATCTCCGGCACGCCCTGACGGGACACCGCCCGCTGGTCGAACCGGCAGATGCCCTGCGGACCGAACGCTCCCATCAGCTCCTGCGCGACTCCCTCCGGCGGAACCGGCGGCGCGGGCGCCAACTGCGGCAGCGGAGCGCGCACCGGAGCGGGCCGCGCGGGCCCGTCCGCGACCTGATGCAACTCGCCCTGATGAGTCAGCAGATGACGCATGCCCTGCTGCCGGCTCGCATGGTCCTGACCGTACGGCGCGACGCTGGTGATCCGTACCTGCGGCCAGGTCTCCCGGATCATCCGCGCGCAGTAACCGCCGGGCAGCTCGCACGACTCCAGCTCCGTGTGCAGTTCGAGCACCTGCTGCGGCGGCACGTTCAGCGCGCGCAGCTCATGCAGGATCTGCCACTCGGGATGCGGAGTGCCGGGCGCGGAGCGCCGGATGAGCTGGGCCTCCGAGCCGTCGGGCGCGCGATAGCGCAGCACGGCCTGATAGCCGGGCCCGACGGTCGGCAGACCGGACGGCGGCTGCTGCGGATAGCCGTACGCCGCGGCCGGAACCGAAGGCTGTGCCGACGGCGGTACGTGACCGGGCGCGCCCGGCGGCACGCCAGGAGCCCCGTGCAAACCGGGCGAGCCGGGAGGACCGGGCGGACCGGGCGGACCAGGAGGCTGCGGAGCCGGCGGCGGTACGGGACCGGCCTGGCCGGGTCCAGCCGGCATCGCCGCGCCATGGTGCCCTCCACCGGGCGGCACACCGGGCGCACCAGGAGAACCCGGTGGACCAGGAGGCTGGGCAGGCGCGCCGGGAGCGCCGGGCGGACCGGGTGGGCCAGGAGGCTGCTGCGCGCCTGGACCGCTGTGGTGCGGATCGGCGAGCACCGTCTCCGCGTGCTGCACTCCGCCCGGAGGCGTACCAGGACCACCGGGAGGTCCCGGCGGGCCGGGCGGACCAGGAGGACCGGGCGGCCTCGGTGCGCCGGGCCCCGACGGGCCCGGCCCGGCGAGCATCGTCTCGGCCAGGTGCGCTCCCTCGGAGGGCGCACCCGGAGCACCGGGCGGCCCAGGAGGAGCAGGCGGACCGGGCGGCGAGGGCGGACCGGGCGGCCG
>NZ_FMDK01001204.1 GCF_900091995.1 Streptomyces sp. MnatMP-M17 | reverse complement strand
TCGGGGCGAGGGCGTCAGCCCTCGCCCCGACCGTTTCGGGTGGAGCCACAGGTCCCGGCAACGGGACGGGGCTTGAGGTTGTCGCCGCACGTTGCTCTCCGGATGACCGGTAGGCCCGCTGACGGCATCGGGCTGAACACGTGCGGTGTCGTGACTGTCCGCGCCCGGGAGACAGCGGGTGCCCGCAGACTTCGCATGTCCCCAGGGGTGTCGGTGTCGGGTTCCGGGGTTGGGCCGATGACGTGCTCCCACTTCTGCTCGGCGGTGTACAGCGCTGCCGCCAGGAACTTGAGCTGGTTGACGCTTGCGTCGAACCCCGCGAGCAGTTCGGCGTTCAGGCATGCCGGGCGGCCGTGATAGACGAACAGCCGGAACTCGGGGTGCCCGTCGTCGGCCCGCAGCGGGTCGCCGTCCAGGAGCTTGTGCAGGGATTCGTGGAGGTCGGTGGTGGTCAGTCGGGTGTTCGACACAGTGCCCTCTCGGCTGTCCGTAGCGCTCGCCGGCGGGGGCTTGCCTCCCCGCCAACAATCATTAATCTCCCACGGTGTGCCGGTGGGTCAAGTTTTATGTGTCAATTGTATTGCGCTCGGAAGCGGCGGCCCGGAGGCCGCCCTCTGCACATCACCCGCTCTCGGGCCGCCCCGGGCCGGAGGGCCGCTGGCGCACCGGGTGGCGCCGGAGTTCCAGATAGTCCATGCCACGCTCGAAGACGTGGAACTCAAGCATCGTGCGGTACTTCTCCGCGCGTGGGAAGCCGCACCGCTTCGCCTCGGCTGCGAACTCGTCCAGCGCGAGGCCGGGATCGGTGAAGACCTCCATTACCTCGCCGCCCTCGTAGACGTTGCCGCGGGACATGATCCACACGTACTCGGGGGCGGCGAGGTCCTGGCGGGACGGCTGGGTTATGTGGATCTCCTTCGGTGAGGGCGGGATGGCCGGCTCATCCGGCAGGCCATCCCCTTGATATTCATTATTCTACCCTCTCGCTCGATTCAAGGTCAAGTTTTATGTGTCAATTGGAGAGGGTTGCCGCGCACCGGCCGAACTGGCTGGGGTGGGAGTCGATGCGGACCTCCACGGGGATCGTCGTGTCGGGGGAGCGCAGCGCGGGGTCTGCGAACTCGCTGTCCACGCCGATGTACACGCTCCCCTCGTCCGTGATGAAGGCGCCGATGCGGAAGCCGGCCAGGACGACGACGGGGAAGGTGTCGGGGTCATCGCGGTCCGGGGGGAGGCAGCCGGCGGTCGTGTTGAACTGGCGGGCGCGGGGCGGAAGGGGCATGGGTTCCTTCGGGTCGGGGTCGGGGCCGGGTCAGCCGCGTACGTCGTCCGTGCCGGGGCGCGCGCCGCGTTCCGCTGCGGTCCCGGCGGGACGCACCGCGCGGGTGTGGGCGAAGTGGTGGAGCGCACCGAGGACAGGGACGGAGAACACAGCGCAGAAGCCGGAGGCGGTCGGCGCGGGGACGGCTGCCGTAGCGGGCTCGAACCAGGCGCGCAGGATGAACAAGAGGAGAGCGGCGAGGACGAGCAGGTCCGCCGCAGCCGCGAGGGCGGACCATCCGGGCCGGAGGGTCAGCGGCGCGTCTTCCGGCGGCAGTTCGGTGGAGACGCTGAGTGCGAGCAGGCCGAGCTGGATGATGCCGAGGTAGAACAGCAAGGCCCACATGGCGGGGCCGGCGTACGCGATGGCCAGGACGACGGCGGGGACGCCGGTGATCAGGACGGCTTCATTGAGCAGGGGGCACAGACGGTGCGGGCGGTCGGGGGTGGGTTCGTCGGTGTACTCGGGGACGCTCAACCAGGACTCCGGTGATTGCGGGGGTGGACCGGCCGGGCGCTTTGGGCGCCCGGCCGGTGGCGGCTCAGCGGTAGCGGCGGCGGCGCGA
>NZ_FMDK01000661.1 GCF_900091995.1 Streptomyces sp. MnatMP-M17 | reverse complement strand
GCCGCCGCCGCATCAGCCTGCCGACGACAGCGGCAAGATCGGCGGCGACCTGCTCGGCGGTCGGATCGCCCGAACGCCCGGACTCCTCGGACATGGACTCACCGTAGAATGTGGACAGGTAACCTTGCAAGTTTCTCTGTCCAACCAGTTTTCCGTCCGTCCCGGAGGCCGCCTTGCTCCGCGGACAGCGCGGCGCCTAGGGTGAATGCGCTTTCATGGACGGAACACCACAGACAAGAAGCGGACGGTCGGTCGGGTGAGTGCCCCCACGGTGTACGACGTCGCCGAGCGGTCCGGCGTCTCCATTGCGACGGTGTCACGGGTCTACCGGAACCCGGATTCGGTCCGCGCCCAGACCCGCGACCGGGTGCTCGCGGCGGCCCGTACGCTCGGCTACGTACCCAGCGGAAACGCGCGCGGTCTGGCCAGCAGGACCACCGGAGTGCTCGGGCTCTGCTTCCCGGACTACGCGGATCCGGACGCCGAGACCGATGCCGAGGCGGACGACACGTACGACGACTCCGCCGTGATGCTCTACTCCGACCAGATCATCCGGGGAATGGAGCGGGCCGCGCGGCGGCACGGGTACGCGCTGCTGATCGCCGCGTCCCTGAAGGGCGGGCCCGAGTCGCTGGTGGCGAAGGTCGCGGGCCGGGTCGACGGTTTCGCCGTACTGGCACGGACCGTTCCCACCGAGGACCTGGAGGTGATCTCACGGCGGCTGCCCGTGGTGATGCTGGCCGGGCCGCGCGAGATCGACCATCTCGACCATATCGAGGTGGCCAACTCCGACGGCGAACGGGAACTGGCCCGCCATCTCATCCGCGACCACGGGCTGCGCGAACTGGTCTTCATCGGCGGCGAGAAGGAGTCGCCGGACGCCGAGGCACGGTTCCGGGGCTTCCGGGAGGCGTGCGCGGAAGCGGGACTGCCGGTTCCGGACGAACCGGAACTGCGCGCCGTGATGATGACACAGGCCGAGGGCCGGCGGGCGGCCGAGACGCTGCTGGAGCGCGGCGGCCCGCACGGCCGCCGACCGCAGGCGATGCTCTTCGCCAACGACCAGATGGCGATCGGCGCCCTGCACGCCCTGGAGCGGCGCGGTGTGCGGGTGCCCGAGGACATCGCGGTGACGGGCTTCGACGGGATTCCGCTGAGCCGGATGGTGCGGCCGGCGCTGACGACCGTACGGCAGCCGATCCGGCGGCTGGGCGAGGAGGCCGTGGAGCTGCTCGTACAGCGGCTCGGCAACCGGGACCGCGAGCCGGTCTCACTGATGCTGCCGGTCTCGGTGGCCCGCCGAGCGAGCTGCGGCTGCTGACGGCCCCGTACCCGCACTCAGCCCGGGCACGCCCATTGCCTCACGGGACACGCCTTCTTCCCGGCGCTGATCTCGCAGCCGTTCGCCGACGGACTGTCCGTGGCGTCCGAACATGCCGCGAGCCATCCCGGCGAACTGCCCAGCACCATCTGAGCGCCCACAGTGGCCGCACCGGACACCGCACTCCCAGATGTCACACATGTTGCACGAGTGTGACCAAAGGACCTCTTGCGGATTCCGGAAAGGCGGCGGCACAGTGATGTATGCGCTTACAGGCAGCGCATACATCGGGGAGCTCAAGGAGGAGCCGTCCATGCACCGCACCGCCAGAACAGCCTCTGCCGCCACCGCGCTCGCGCTGGCCTTCGGAATCACCGCGTGCGGCAGCTCCGGCGGTGAGGGAGTCGCCGCCGACAAGAAGCAGACGCTCACCGTCTGGGCCATGGGTGCCGAGGGAGAGAAGCTCGCGGAAGTGGCCTCGGTGTACGAGAAGGCCAACCCGCACATCACCGTCAAGGTCACTCCGGTCGGCTGGGACGTCGCCCACCAGAAGCTGATCTCGGCCGCCGCCGCCGGCAATCTGCCCGATGTGGCCCAGATGGGCGGCAGTTATATGGGCGAGTTCGCCGAACTCGGCGTGCTGGAACCGGTGGACACCACGGTCTTCAAGAAGGACACCTTCTTCCCGGCCGCCTGGCAGCAGGGCGAGATCGGCGGCGAGGTGTACGGCGTCCCGTGGTACGTCGACACCCGCGTCCTCTACTACCGCACCGATCTGGCGAAGAAGGCCGGCGTCGAGAAGCCGCCCGCCACCTGGCCGGAGCTACGGCAGCTCGCCACCGCCTACCAGGACAAGGCCGGTACCAAGTGGGGCATCTCCATCCAGCCCAGCGGCCTGGACACCGTACAGAGCTGGTACCCCTTCCTCTACTCGGCCGGCGGCGAGATCGTCACCGACGACGGCAAGACGGTCGTCAACAGCCCGGCCTCCGTCCGCGCCCTGGCGGAGTACGGCTCGTACTTCGACAAGGGCCTGGCCAAGAAGAGCGTCGTGCCCGGCTATGACGTACTGAAGGACTTCAACACCGGTGACGCGCCGATGTTCTTCTCCGGTCCCTGGATCATGACCTTGATCGATGACGGCTATCCCGATCTCAAGGACAAGTGGGGCGTCGCGAAGGTCCCGGCCGACCAGGGCTCCGTCTCCATGGCGGGCGGCTCCAGCCTCGTCGTTTCCAAGGACAGCGAACACAAGGCCGCGGCCCAGGAGTTCATCACCTATCTCACCGGCACCGAGGGCCAGCGGGACTGGTTCACGCGCTCCAGCGATCTGCCCGCCAACACCAGCGCATGGGACTCCGGCAGGCTCGCCGACGATCCGGCGCTCCAGGTCTTCCGTGAGCAGATGGAGTCCTCCAGGATCACGCCGGTCCAGCCGAGGTGGAGCGAGATCAGCTCCAAGGTCGATGACGCCATCGCCTCGGTGACTCAGGGCAAGTCCTCGCCGCAGGAGGCCGCCGAGAAGGCGCAGTCCGAGATCGAGGGGCTCGTGGAGCAAGCGCGATGAGCCCCTCGACCGAGCCTGCCGCCCATGGGGCCCATGAGGCCCGAGCGGTCCCGGTGAAGTCCGGGCCTAGGGTCTTTCGTTTGGATCTGGCCGGATCAGGGAGCGGGGTCTGGTGCCGTGGA
>NZ_FMDK01000659.1 GCF_900091995.1 Streptomyces sp. MnatMP-M17 | reverse complement strand
GGCAGGGCCGCCGCGCTCGCGGAGCCGGCCGCGCCGATCACGGGAGCTGCGCCGGCGGCGACGAGCAGCGCGGCACGGGCGATCCGACGGGTCACGGGGAGGGACATGATGCTCCTTTGGCGGGAGGGAAACAGTGCTTGTCCGTCGATCGGACGGCCTGACAACCCCTCGAAGGGCGCCGGAAGTTGCGGTGCGCCGAGGTAACGGCTTGATAACGCGTCGTATTGTCGGCGACGGAGGAAAGCGGGCAAATGCGGGTGTCCTGTGCTGCCTGATGAATCGTCACTTCCCTTGGGGCGCAAGGGAAAAGGCCGATGAGGCGGGTGCTGCCGAATCATCGGAAGAAATGCCGTCGGAAGAGCAGAGGACTCGCCCGTTCGGGGGAGTAGTCGTACTGCTGAGCGGTGCGCGATATGGCCCGGTATGCCGGTACGGCGGTGTGAACGGGCCGGCTATCGCGCGGTGCGCATACGGACCTCGACTGCGGTCTTGCCGGGCTTGCCGGGCTCTCCGGCCTTGCCGGACGGCTCGGAGGCGTCCGTCCGCCGCCAGCCCTGGTCCGCTTTCTTCGCGCTCCACACCCGGCCCGCGTAGCTGACCTCGTCGATCCGCAGGACGGAGGCCTGTGCCACCGCCCAGTGCGCCAGCTCCCAGCCGCGCCGTGACGAGGAGCCTTTGCCCGCCGGGCCGCCGCTCGCGTCCGTGTCCGCGACCGTGTCCATGGCGGTGTCCGTGCCCGTTCCGGCGGTGGCGGACACCGGCACGGACACTCCGGTGTCCGAGTCGGCGGGCCGTACTCCGGACCCGAAGGAGCGCGCCAGGGCGGCCCGTACCTTCGCCGGATCACCGGCCACGGCGGTGTCCGGCGCCGAACAGGTCAGCGAGGCCGCGGACCGGCCGGTGAGCGCCGCGGCCAGCAGCGCCGCGTCCGGCTCGTGCTTCGCGTACGCCTGCGGGAAGCCGCTGCGCTGCACGCGCTGGGCCGCCTCGGTGAGCGGCAGTCGCGAGTAGCCGGGGACCTTGGCGAGATGGTCGTAGAACTGTCCCGCCGAGTAGACCGGATCGAGGATCTGCTTCGCCGTGCCCCATCCCTTCGACGGGCGCTGCTGGAAGAGACCGAGCGAATCCCGGTCGCCGTGGTTCAGATTGCGCAGCGCGGACTCCTGGAGGGCCGTCGCCAGCGCGATCGTGACCGCGCGCTCGGGCAGCCCACGGGTGGTGCCGACCGCGGAGATCGTCGCCGCGTTCGCGGCCTGCTCCGGGCTCATCTCATAGGTGGGAGTGTCGCCCGAACCCTTCTCGCCCGTCGGATCTGTGGCCCGGACCACACACCTGGGCGCGCCTCCGCCGCCGGACATGTATTGCACGGCCATATATCCGGCCAGGGCCAGCAGTACGGCGAGCGCGGCGGCGATACGCAGAAGACGGCCGCGACGGGAGGGGGGAGCGGTCTCGGACACGGGCCCACCGTACTGGAGCCGGAACTGGAGTCGGATCACCCGTACGGGAGCCGGAACCCGGGGGACACCGGCCCTGGACCACCACGGCACCGGGCCGGACATCCCGTGCAGCGTGCCGGACATCCCGGGCAGCGGGCCGGGCATGCCGGGCGTACTAGGGTCGCAGCATGTCTGAGAACGTGCTCGACCTCACTCTGGACGGCCCGGCGCTCACCGCGTGCCTGGTCGACTTCCCGTCGGTCAGCGGCGAGGAGAAGCCGCTCGCCGACGCGATCGAGCAGGCGCTGCGTGCCCTGCCGCATCTCACCGTCGACCGGCACGGCAACAACGTCGTGGCCAGGACACGGCTCGGGCGGGACGAGCGGATCATCCTGGCCGGTCATATCGACACCGTCCCCATCGCCGCGAATGTGCCCTCGCGACTGGACGAGGACGGAGTGCTGTGGGGCTGCGGCACCAGCGACATGAAGTCGGGCGTGGCCGTCCAGCTGCGTATCGCGGCCACGGTCCCCGAGCCCAACCGTGATCTCACGTTCGTCTTCTACGACAACGAAGAGGTCGCCGCGGATCTCAATGGACTCGGACATGTGGCGGACGTACACCCGGACTGGCTGGAGGGCGATTTCGCCGTACTGCTGGAGCCGTCCGACGGTGAGGTGGAGGGCGGCTGCCAGGGCACGCTACGGGTCCTTCTCCGTACCACTGGTGAGCGGGCACACTCCGCGCGGAGCTGGATGGGCTCCAACGCCATTCACAGCGCGGCGCCGATCCTGAACCGTCTCGCCGCGTATGAGCCGCGCCGGCCCGTGATCGACGGTCTGGAGTACCGCGAGGGCCTCAACGCCGTACGGATCGAGGCGGGCGTCGCCAACAACGTCATCCCCGACGCCTGCACCGTCACCGTCAACTACCGCTATGCCCCGGACCGCAGTGAGGAGGAGGCCCTCGCCCATGTCCATGAGGTCTTCGCGGACTGCGGGATCGCGGAGTTCACGGTGGACGACCACTCGGGAGCGGCGCTGCCAGGTCTCTCGCATCCCGCCGCCGCGGCTTTCATGACCGCTGTGGGCGGTACGGCACGGCCCAAGTTCGGCTGGACGGATGTCTCGCGGTTCGGTGGACTCGGAGTGCCCGCGGTCAACTACGGTCCGGGCGATCCGCTGCTCGCCCACAAGCGCGACGAGCGCGTGGCCGTCGAGCGGATCACTCACTGCGAGGAACGTCTGCGCGACTGGCTCACCAAGTGACGGTCTGATCGTCTGCCGGAATTTCGCCGTTTGTCACGCCCAGGGACCTACCCTTGCCCAGAACAACGCACAGCGGCGGAGGGAGCGGGTCATGGGCATGCCTGACGGAGCGCGGAAGCCTGAGGAACAGCGGCTCGGACCGGTGATCCGCAGACGGGAGCAGGTGCAGCCCGGTACGACCGATCAGCGGCTGCTGGACACCGAAGGCGACTCGGAGTGGGTGCACACCGATCCCTGGCGAGTGATGCGTATCCAGTCGGAGTTCGTCGAGGGCTTCGGCGCGCTCGCCGAACTGCCCGGCGCCATCAGCGTCTTCGGCTCCGCGCGCACTCCGGTCGGCTCTCCCGAGTACGAGGCGGGCGTCCGGATCGGCGCGGCGCTGGTCGACGCCGGATTCGCGGTGATCACGGGCGGCGGTCCCGGCGCGATGGAGGCGGCGAACAAGGGCGCTCGGGAGGCGTCGGGAATCTCCGTGGGGCTGGGGATCGAGCTGCCCTTCGAGCAGGGGCTCAATCCGCATGTCGACATCGGTGTGAACTTCCGCTACTTCTTCGTCCGCAAGACCATGTTCGTGAAGTACGCGCAGGGCTTCGTGGTGCTGCCGGGCGGTCTCGGCACACTGGACGAGCTGTTCGAGGCGCTGACCCTGGTCCAGACCCGCAAGGTGACCCGCTTCCCGATCGTGCTGTTCGGCACGGCGTACTGGGGCGGGCTGGTCGAATGGCTGCGGAGCACCGTGGTCGCGCAGGGCAAGGCGTCCGAGAAGGATCTGATGCTGTTCCATGTCACGGACGATGTGGACGAAGCGGTCGCGCTGGTGACCAAGGAAACGGGCAAGTAGCAAGTAGCGAGTAGTCCGGTGGCCCGCCGGGGCCGGCCTGGCGGGCCCGCCGGTCA
>NZ_FMDK01000577.1 GCF_900091995.1 Streptomyces sp. MnatMP-M17 | reverse complement strand
TGACAGGCGACCGGCTGGGCGTGGAAGCGCCGGTCGGCGGGATCCTCGTACTCGCGCGCGCAGTCGGCGCAGAGCGGAAAGCCGGCCATGGTGGTCCGGCTCCGGTCGTACGGCAGCCCGGTGACGACCGTGAAGCGCGGGCCGCAGTGAGTGCAGCAGATGAAGGGATGGCGGTAGCGGCGGTCGGCGGGATCGGCCAGCTCGGCGAGACAGCCGTCGCAGGTCGCCATGTCGGGAGAGACCAGGGTGCGTCCCGGGCCGCCGGACGAGGGACGGATGGTGAACCCGCTGCCGCCGACGGCCGGTACGGTCCTGTGCCGTACGGACTCGACGACCGCGAGCGGCGGCGCGCAGGTGGCCAGCCGCTCGCAGAACGCCGCGACGTCCTGAGGCGGTCCCTCGACCTCCGTGCTGACGCCTTCGGCGCTGTTGGTGACCCAGCCCGTCAGCCCGAGCTCGGTGGCGAGCGAATGGACGAACGGGCGGAAGCCGACGCCCTGCACCACTCCGCGTACGAGGACATGGCGGCGCTCGCGAGGAGCGGGAGACGAGGTGAGGACGGTGGTGCCGGTGGTGACGCGTCCGCTCATGGCGCCTCTGCCGTGCCGCGGACGGCGGACGGTGCGGGACGGCTGTGGCTGTGGCCGAGGCCGTCGGCGTGGCTGTGGCCGTGGTGCGGGTCCTCGGCGTGGCCGTGGTGCTGACGGGCCAGCACCGGCCGGTGTACGGGGACACCGGCCGCGCAGCCCAGGATGAAGGCGAGCAACTCGTCGACACCGGCGCCGGTCCGGGCCGAGGTCTCCAGCACCGGCACTCCCGGATTCACCTGGCGGACATTCCGGTGGAACGCCGTCCCGTCGAACTCGACGGCCTCCGCGATGTCCGTCTTGGTGATGACCACGAGCTGGGCGAGGCCGAACGCCGTGGGGTACTTGAGCGGCTTGTCCTCGCCCTCGGTGACCGAGCCCAGCACGATCCGCAGGCTCTCCCCGATGTCGTACGAGGCGGGACAGACCAGATTGCCGACGTTCTCCACGAAGAGCACCCGGGTCTCCCGAGGCAGCCAGCCGTCGAGATGCCCGCGGAGCATGTCCGCCTCCAGATGGCAGAGTCCGTCCGTGAGCACCTGCTTGACGGGAGCGCCCGCGCGCGCCAGCCGCCGGGCGTCGTTCTCGGTGGCCAGATCGGCGGTGATCGCGGCCACGGCGGTGCCCGCCGCGACGGCCCGGGAGAGCAGCCCTTCCAGCAGGGCCGTCTTGCCGCTGCCCGGGCTGGACAGCAGATTCACCTCGACGGTGCCCTGGGCGGCGAGATGCTCGCGCAGCGCCAGGGCACTGGCGTCGTTCTCGGCCAGTACGGCCTGGCGCAGATCAACGACTCGGCACATGGGGGGCCTCCTCGGGCGTACCTCGATCGTCACCGCTGTCCGGGCGGCGCGCATCCGAGGAATCCGCGAGGACGACCTCGGCGATCTCCAGTTCCCGGCCCGAGAGCAGCTCGCCCAGAGGCCGCGCGCAGTCGGCGCACCAGAGCAGCGGCGGCACTCCCACCTCGCTCTCCCGGCCGCAGCCGGCACAGCGGGCCACACCGGGAACGGTGTCCATCTCCAGCCGGGCACCGGCGAGTACGGTGCCCTCGCTCGCCAGACCGAACGAGAACCGCAGGGCCTCCGGCACCACGCCCGCCAGTTCACCGATCCGCAGCCGCAGCGAGGTGACCTGTCCGCCGCCATTGGTACGGACGGCTTCCTCCACCTGGGCGACCACGGCGGTCGCGATGGACAGTTCATGCACGGGTCTCACCTCGCTGCCAAGGCCCGGGCGCTCGCCGCCGCGTCGGTGGACGACGGCTGGCCGGTGTGGTCGGGCGTGGTTAGCGTGGGACCGGGGTGAGCGGCACCGTTGCACGGCCACATGTCGAAAGGCCATATGTCGCACGGCCATATCAGGAGAGCGCAGCCATGACGACGCACGACACCGAACGACGGGCGCTGATGAATCCCGTGATCCTGCTGCTGCTCGCCGAGCGGCCGGGCCACGGATATGAGCTGACGCAGCGCCTGGGCGCCTTCGGCTGGGCCGAGGCCGAGTCCGCGCATGTGTACCGGCTGCTGCGCGGCATGG
>NZ_FMDK01000656.1 GCF_900091995.1 Streptomyces sp. MnatMP-M17 | reverse complement strand
GTCAGGTCGACGGGCCGGTCAGGTCGACGGGCCGGTCAGGTCGACGGGCCGGTCAGGTCGTCCACTTCGGCGGCGAAGAGCAGCGCCGGATCGAATCCCATCCCGGTGAAGTGGCCGGCGAGTTCCAGGGACAGGGCGCCGTGGATCCGGGTCCAGACGGCCAGGGCCCGGTGGAGGACCGCGGGCGGGGCCGGATGGCCGTCCGCCCACTGGCGGTGGTCTTCGAGGTGCACGGCGAACGGTGTCGCGGGGCGGTCCGGGCGGTCCGACGGCAGCGCGGCGCAGGCGTCGAGCAGGGTCGCCATTTCCTCCTCTCCATCTGAGACGGGGCGGGGAATCCCCTTGCACGGTGAGGGCACCCACCGATGTGCACAAGGGGAAGACTGGTCAGGGCTGGAGGCCCCTGGCGCTCGTCGGTCCCGTCCTCGTCGTGAGTACGTGAGCGGGGGTTCACCGGTCGCCGGTGGTCGTCAGGGTGACAATCCAAAGGATCAGTCCGACGACACCGACGACGAAAGACGCCCAGCCAAAATCACGGAATGTCCTCACGTCCGCTCCTTCCCAAAAATACGCGGCGCCGTTCGTCGTCCATTGCTTCGAAGCAGTCGTCATGTGCGGGCACGTACCAGCCGAGGCCGGAGGGAGCGTCCCAGTAAGCCGTGCGATGGGGTTCGTCCGGCTTGACGGGCCAATGGCATTCGAAGCAGCGGGAATGGTGATCTCGGTAGGACAAGGCGCGCGGTTTCGCTTCCGTCGTACGGGGAGGGCCGGTCAGTCACAGCCGCCGGCCCAAGATGTTGATTTCGTGGTGGCGCTGGGCCGTGTCCTGCCGAAGGCGGGGCCTGAGCTGCGCCATAGCCGGACTGTCGTCCGTCGATTCCCTCGGACGGTGCAAGCACATGGGGCAGGCGCACGGCGGGAACTCGATACCGGACCGGAACGGAAGATCCGCCCCTTCGGGAAGGTCGGCGTTCACACCGTCTCCCCCTTCCGGCCGGCCGGCTGGCGGTGCGGGTGTTGCCGGATGAGGTCGGTCGCATTCCGGACGCTCACCGCTTCTCACCGATCCTTGGGGCGAGCTCGATGAGCAGCCCGGTCTCAACACGCCGCAGGACGGCTTGCGCGGGCACGGTGTACCCGACACGGGGCACCCAGTCCGGGGCCAAGCCCCAGTAACCACCAGCCGCTATCAGCGCGCACAAGAAGTCGGTGTCAGTGGTTGCCGGGGGTGTCGTCGTGCCAGCCATGGTGTCCGCGCCTTCCCTGTACGCGCTGTCAGTCATGCACAAGGCACAGGTAATCAGGGGGATTTGGGCCGGACCACAGCAGAAAGGCCGCAATCCTGCTGCATCCTGGCTGCACTGGCTACGCTGAGCAGGGAAGACACACCCACACGAGGGGGGATCGGCCCACGATGACCAGTAGGCGACGAAGGTTCACGGACCGCCGGAAAGCGTGCGGATTCAGTCAAGAAGAATTCGCGGAGGCGGTCGGTGTCGATCGCTCAACGGTGCAGCGCTGGGAGAACGGGAAGAACGACCCCCAACCGTGGCAACGTCCAAAAATCGCCAAGGCGTTGGCAGTTACCGCGGATAATCTGGACGCGCTGCTGGTTCCCGATGCTTATGTACCGCCGCGGTCTCCTGGCGCATGGCTCGCTGTTCCTCCTCCGAGCAGCGATGACGAATTCGATGCTCTCGAATTGACGCGGCGGGTATCGGCAAGCGACGCGGGGAAGGAGACCCTGAGCCGGCTGGAGAGCTCCTTCGACGACCTGGCCATGAGATATCCCGCCTCCCCGCCGCAAGAGCTGCTGGAAAGAGTGCGCAAACATTCGGCGTATGTCGCGCACCTCATGGACGCACGCATGACGCTCGGGGAACAGCGACGCCTTCACGTGGTCGGGGGATGGTTTCAACTGTTGGGGGCCACGCTCCATATCGACCTGAACCAGGAACACGCGGCGACGGCCCGTTTGCAAGCGGCGGCCACCCTCGCGCAGCACGCCGAGCACCGCGAAATTGAGGCGTGGTGCTACGAGACGGACGCTTGGCGGGTCCTCACGGATGGTGACTACGGCCGCGCGCTGCAGCTGTCGGAGATCGCGCAAGAACTGGCACCGGCCGGGACCTCGGTCGCCATTCAGGCGACAGCGCAGGAGGGCCGGGCAAGAGCGCGCCTCGGGGAAGGTTCCAAAACCTACGCGGCCATAGACCGTGTTCAGCGTATGTCGGCCGCACTCGTCCCGCGCAAGGGCGTGGAACATCACTACCAGTACGACCCCGGTAAGTCGCTGGCCTACACAGCGACAACGCTTGCCTGGGTCGGAGATCCAGCCGCGGAGAAATACGCGCGGGAAGTCATCGCGCGACTCGCCCCCGCTCACGACTTCGAGAAATGGCCGCGCCGGGTGGCGTCGGCGAACATCGATCTGGCATTGGCCCTGCTCGCCAACGACCGGCTGGACGAGGCGTGCGATGCGGCACAGCGGGCCATACTGTCCGGCCGTGTCGTTCCGTCGAATCACTGGCGTGCGCTGGAAGTCGTCAGGGCCGTGGAGCGGCGGCAGCTCCCGGAGGCCTTGGATCTCCGAGAGGCGTACCAGGGGCTGAAGGCTCTTCCGAGCGGGGACGGCCGGTCTCCGCGGTGAGACGGGCTTGTCCATGTCGAGTCATGCGCTGCCCCGGCCGCCGCCCCCGGCCGCCCCCGGGCCGGCCCCTTGTCGGCCCCTTGTCGGCCCGCCAAGTCGTGCGGAAAGCGTTGACGGAGTGACGTGTGCATGCAACTCTCCGGACTGGGAGCGCTCCCATCACATTCCGCACCGCACCCGCATACGAAAGGTGACCATCCTCATGCCCCTGCTCACGCACCCGTCCCCGTCCGCCCTGCGGCGCGGGCTCGTCGGGGTGCTGTCCGGCGTCCTGGCCGTCGCGGGATTGACGGCCGCCCCCAGGGCCACCGCCGACGCCGCCGCCCCGAAGGCCGCCGCCGCCATCGCCGTGCAGGTCAATCAAGTCGGGTACCTGCCCGACGGGCCCAAGCGTGCCACCGTCGTCACCGCCGCCACCGCGCCCACCGCCTGGGAGTTACGCAGTGCGGCAGGCGCCACCGTTGCCTCCGGTGTCACCACCGCGCGCGGCGCCGACACGGCTTCCGGGGACTCGACGCATCTCGCCGACTTCTCCTCGTACACCGGTACCGGCACCGGTTACACCCTCGTCGTGGACGGGCAGCGCAGTCATCCCTTCGACATCCGCGCCGGGCTCTACAACACCCTCCGCTCCGACGCGATGTCGTTCTTCTACCAGCAGCGCAGCGGCATCGCGATCGATCCCGCCCTCGCGGGCGCCGCGTACGCCCGGCCCGCCGGGCATCTCGGGATCGCGCCGAACAAGGGCGACACCAGCGTGCCGTGCCAGGCCGGGGTCTGTGACTACAGCCGCGACGTGCGCGGTGGGTGGTACGACGCCGGGGATCACGGCAAGTACGTCGTCAACGGCGGGCTCTCCACCTGGCTGCTGGTGAACTCCTTCGAGCGGGCCAAGCGCGCCGGAACGGACGCCGCCCTCGGTGACTCCACGCTCCGCGTCCCCGAGCGCGGCAACGGCGTGCCCGACGTACTGGACGAGGCCCGCTGGGAGCTGGACTTCCTGATGCGGATGCAGGTCCCGGAGGGCAAACCGCTCGCCGGTATGGCCTTCCACAAGATCCACGACGCGAACTGGACCGGCCTGCCCACCCGTCCCGAACTGGACGACCAGCAGCGCGAGTTGCACCGTCCCTCCACCGCCGCCACGCTCAACCTCGCGGCCACCGCCGCCCAGTGCGCCCGCGTCTACGCGCCGTACGACGCCGCCTTCGCCGCCCGCTGCCTCGACTCCGCCCGCCGCGCCTGGACCGCCGCACGGGCCAACCCGAATCTGATCGCGCCGGACTCCGACGGCACCGGCGGCGGAGCGTACGGCGACGCCACGGTCAGCGACGAGTTCTACTGGGCGGGCGCCGAGCTGTACGCGACGACAGGCGAGGCCGCCTACCGCGACGTCGTCACCGCCTCGCCCTGGCACACCTCGTCCGGCGCCTTCACCTCCTTCGGCTTCGGCTGGGCCGACACCGCCGCCCTCGGCCGTATCGTCCTGGCCACCGTGCCCACCGGTCTGCCCGCCGCCGAGACCACGCGCCTCCGCGCCTCGGTGACCGCCGCCGCCGACGCCCATCTCACCACCATGTCCGGCCAGGGATACGCCGTACCGCTCCCTGCGACGGCGTACGTCTGGGGCTCCAACGGCCAGGTGGCCAACAACGGCATCGTCATGGCCGTCGCGTATGGACTGACCGGACAGCAGCGGTACCGGGCCGGCAGCATCGAGGCGCTGGACTATCTGCTCGGCCGCAACACTCTCGGTCAGTCGTACGTCAGCGGCTACGGCGAGCAGCCGTCCCGCAACCAGCACCACCGCTTCTGGGCCAACCAGTACGACGCCTCGCTGCCCAACCCGCCCGCCGGATCCATCGCGGGCGGTCCCAACGCCGCGCTCCAGGACCCGGTCGCGCAGGAAGAGCTGGCCGGCTGCAAGCCCGCCGCCTGCTACATCGACGACATCGGCTCCTACTCGACCAACGAGGTGGCGGTCAACTGGAACGCGCCGCTCGCCTGGCTCACCCAGTTCGCCGCCGAAACGACGGACGGCGGCGGTGACGGCGGCGATCCGCCGGCCTCCGGCTGCGCGGTCACCTACGGGATCGACAGCGCCTGGAACAACGGTTTCACCGCCACCGTCACCGTGAAGAACACCTCCACGGCGCCGGTCGACGGCTGGACGCTGAACTGGACGTACACGGGCGGCCAGCGCGTGACCAACGCCTGGAACGCCACGGTCTCCCAGAGCGGCTCCACCGTCACCGCCAAGGACGTCGGCTGGAACAAGGCGATCGCAGCCGGCGGCTCGGTGAGCTTCGGCTTCCAGGCCACGTTCAACGGAAGCAATCCACAGCCGACCGCCTTCACCCTCAACTCGGCGGCGTGCGGCTGACGTCCACCGTCCGCCGTCCGTATGTACATACGCGTTGCGCGGGCAAGCAGCCGAGGAGAAATCCCCGGCTGCTTGCCCGTTCAGCGCGACCGTTCAGCGCCAGGAGGACAGCGACGCGGGCGCGGGCGCCATGGGTTAGAAAGGCATGGGCCGCGGGCGCGAACGGAAGCAGACGGGTGGGGATGGTGGAAACGGTGCGGACGGTGCGGACGGTGCGGACGGGAGTGGATGTGACAGGGCAGACGGGGCAGACGAGCCAGGCGGGCCCGAGGGGGCAGACGGGGCAGACGGCGATACCCGACGAGTATCTGACCGGGTACGCGAAGATCCTCGCGGCCGTCGCCTCGACCGGCCGCCGGCTCACCCGGGACGAACTGCTGGCCCGCCGCGAGCTGGGACGGCAGGCCGCCGAGGCCGGATTCG
>NZ_FMDK01000655.1 GCF_900091995.1 Streptomyces sp. MnatMP-M17 | reverse complement strand
CGCCTGGTCCGGGCTCGGCGCCCGCCGGGCCGCCTCCAGGGCCTGCCCGTAGGTGATCCGGGCACCGGGGGCGCGCTGCATCTGACGGGCGCGCTGCTGGGCGGTGGTGCGTCGTTTGGTCATCAGGGTCGGCTCCTCGGCCGCGGCGCGGGGCGCCCACATCGTGCCGCGGCTGAAGCGCGTAGGCAGACCGGCAACTGCGCGGGGTCCGCAAACCCTCGCCGCCGCGAGTGCCGCTGCGCGTCTGGCCAGGGGGTCATCGTAGAGCCTCACGCGGGTCCGGCAAGCCGAATTCACCGCTTCACGCGCCTGTGCGCCCCCACAAATTTCGACACATAAAACTTGACTCAAGACCCTATTTCAAGATATGCTTTATGTGTCGCCGGGTGGTGTGGCGGCTACCAGTGACGCTCCCGCGAAGGACTCGCCCTTGACTCTCGCCTCTGTCCTCGACGAAGCACTGACGGCCGCCACCGACCCGGAGGATCCGGTCGTACGGGACGTGTTCCGCCGGGCCGGCCTGCTGTGGCAGTGCAAGAACCCCGCCTGCCGCGACGACAACCCGCGCGGGACCCGCCTGTGCGACGGCTGCGGCTACATGCCCAACGGGCGCCGCATCAGCGACCTGCGGCCGCCCCTCGTCAGCCCCGCCGAGCTCGAAGAGATCCGCACCACCCTGCGTCGGCACTTCACCGCGACCGGCGAAGAGCGCCCCGACGCGGTGTCCTTCGACCTCAACTCGCTCAAGGAGTGGGCGCCGCACTTCGCGACCCTCCACTTCGCTGCCCGGGCCGTCCCGGCCGACCTCTCCGACACCGAGGTCGCCGAACTCCTGGAGGTGCTGGAGCGGGCACCGGACTTCGGCGCGGTCCTGCGCGTCGCCCTGCACGACTGACCATCGAGGAGGTTCACGGACATGACCCCAACTCCCCCCAGCAGCCGCCAGCGCGGTTGGATGTTCACCGCGCTCGGTGACAACGACCTGCTGATGCCCGAGGACATCCCCGCCCGGTCGCTGGCCACCATGGCCCGGCGCGAGTGGATCCAGCCGGAGTCGGGCGGAGCACCGGGCCCGGTCCGCTACTCCCTGACGGCAGAGGGCCGTGCCGCGCTGCTGACCGTGCCGAAGCTCAACGCCCTGCTCGGCGCGGAAGCCACCGGTCGCATCTCCCCCGCCGTCGCCTGGCCGACGCTGGAGTCCCTGCTGCGCGAGGGCCTCGTTGTCCGGCTCACTGACCACGGCGTCCCCGGTACCGCAGCCGACCCCGCCTACATCAGCGTGCTGGGCCGTCGTCTGGCGGGAGTTCCCGCCGTCGACGAACGCCCGGCCTCTCAACTGCTGATCGAGGCGCTCGCCGCACGCGGGATCGAGGCGTCGGTGGAGAGCGACAAGGCAGGCAACAGTCACGTCGCCCACCGCGCCCCCGGTTTTGAGGTCCTCTTTTACCGGGTGCTCGGTTCCGGAGAGAGCTACAGCGCCAACCACCCGGCGTGGATGCACGGCGGCTGGTACGGGTTCGTCGACGACGGCGACTACGCCGAACTGCTGGTCAGTGACCGCACCGGTATGGACTGCGCCGCCGACAGCTCCAGGGCGGCCCACGCCCTGGCCGCCCTCCTGAGCGCCCGGACTCCCGTACCGGCTGCGGCGCCCGCCTGCGGGGCGTCCCGGTGAACGTGGCCACTCGGCTGCGGCTGCTGGAGCACGCCAGGCTCGCCGACGTCGCCGACAGCGCCCTGACCCGGGCCGAGAGCAAGCACCGCACCATCCTCGGCGCCCGCGAGGATGCCTTCGCCGACCTCGGCCACTGGCAGCACGCCGCTTCCACCGCAGGCGACGACTACCAGCACGCCGCCCTCACCCTGCAGCAGACGCTCGCCACCTACCAGCAGCTCTCCGACACCGAGCTCGCGGCCGCCGGACGGCGCCGGCGCGCGGCCACGGCGGTCCGCACCGCCCACGACCGCTTCGCCCAGGCCTGGAGCACGGCCGCAGCAGGCCCCCTGGGCGACGGTGGGCACCGCACGGCGACCGAGCGTCTCCTGGACGAACTCGCCTCCATGCCGCCGGAGTTGCTGCGGGCGGTGTCGGCCATCACGGTGCAGTCCAGTGGCGGCAAGGACTCGGTCGTCGTGGTGGACCGCATCGCGACCTGGGCGATGGAGGCCGGCTGCCTGGAGAAGGTGGTCGTCGTCCACGCCGACCTGCAGGGCGCCGACTGGCCGGGTGTCCGCGAGCTCGCCGAGCGCCAGGCCCGCCGCTACGGGCTGCGGTTCGTCACGGTCCGCTCGCCCAAGACGTTCCTGTCGATGGTCGAGGGCCGGGGGATGTTCCCCGATGCCCAGAACAGGCTGTGCACCGCGACGCTGAAGAGGGACGAGGCGGCGAAGCTGTTCACCGAGATCGCCGGGGCCCTCAACCTGGACGAACAGGCTGTCATCCTGAACTGCTTGGGGATCCGGGCCGCCGAGTCCCCGGCCCGACGCCGCAAGCGGCACCTGGCCATCGACAAGCGGGCCAGCACCCGGCGCCGGCTCGTCCTGACCTGGCACCCCGCGTTCGACCTCACCGAAGCGGACATCTGGGAGCAGATCGCCTCCCGCACCCTGGAGTACCACCCCGTCTACGACACCAACATCCCCCGCCTGAGCTGCACGTACTGCATCCTCGCGCCGTTCGAGGTACTCGTCGAGGCCACCCGCCTGTGCTGGCTGTGGAAGCTGGACACCCCGGCCGCGTACGTCGACGTCGAGCAGCGGATCGGCCACCGCTTCACCCACAAGTTCTCCCTCGCCGATGTCGTCGCCGAGGCACGCCGCCGGCACGAGACGGACGGTCCCCTCGCCTTCGAGCCCGGCGACGCGATCCGCCGTCACGTCGGCGAACAGGCCGCCACCGCGTACCTGGAGCGCCTGGGCCTGACCCGCACCGGTTATCTCGCCCGCTTCGGCCTCGCCGCCTGACCCGTCCCGGAAGGAACGCCAGCCCGTGTCCTTGACCCGCCGCCCCACCGCCCCGACCGCCTGCCGCCACTGCGGCCTCGACCGGGACGGCCACTTCCAGCGGTGGACCACCGATGCCGGCTG
>NZ_FMDK01000653.1 GCF_900091995.1 Streptomyces sp. MnatMP-M17 | reverse complement strand
ACCACCCACCAACCCGCACACCACCCACCAACCCGCAGGCCGGAAAGAAACAGGAACCCGCAGGCTGAGTAAGGACAAGGACACGGCACCCGACAACCCCGCCCTACGTCCCCGGCGCGAACGGCGCCCCCGGCACCACCAGGGGTGAGCCCGTCACCGGGTCCGGGATCACCACCGCTTCGAGGCCGAAGACCTCGCGTACCAGCTCCGCCGTGACCACCTCGTCCGGCGCGCCCTCGGCGACTATGCGGCCCGACTTCATCGCGACCAGGTGGTCGGCGTAGCGGGCCGCCTGGTTGAGGTCGTGGAGGACGATCACGACCGTACGGCCCTGCTCGTGGTTGAGCCGGCGCACCAGGTCGAGGACCTCCACCTGGTGCGCGATGTCCAGGAAGGTCGTCGGTTCGTCCAGGAGCAGCAGATCCGTCTCCTGGGCCAGGGCCATCGCGATCCAGACGCGCTGGCGCTGGCCGCCCGAGAGTTCGTCCACCGGACGGTCGGCGAGCTCCGTCACCGCCGTACGGGCCATCGCCTCGGTAACCGCGCGCTCGTCCTCGTCCGACCACTGCTGCCACCAGTGCTGGTGCGGCTGGCGTCCGCGCGAGACCAGGTCCGCGACCGTGATCGCCTCCGGCGCGACCGGTGACTGCGGCAGCAGTCCGATCGACCGGGCGACGCTCTTCGTCGGGATCTTCGCCAGCTCCTCGCCGTCCAGCAGCACCGAGCCGCCGCGCGGCTTCAGCAGCCGGCCCAGCGCGCGCAGCGTCGTCGACTTGCCACAGGCGTTCGGGCCGACGATCACGGTCACCTGCCCGTCCGGGACGGCCAGTTCGAGCTCGTGCACGACCGTGCGGTCCTCGTACGCGAGCGTCAGCTCGCGGGCCATGAGCCTGCTCATGCGGTCCTTCCCTTTCGTACGGCTGTCGCACCCGCGCCCGCGCCCGCGCCCACCGCACGGCTCCGGACGATCAGCCAGATCAGATACGGCGCGCCCACCGCCGCCGTCAGCACGCCCACCGGCAGCTCCGTCGGCGACAGCAGCTTCCGGGCCAGCAGATCGGCCAGTACGACGATCACCGCGCCCAGCAACGCCGAACACAGCAGCGGGATCTGCGCGGTACGGGTCATCCGCCGGGCGATCTGCGGCGCCAGCAGCGCCACGAAGTCCACCGGGCCCGCCGCGCCCGTCGCGACCGACGCCAGCACCACACCGAGCAGTACGAGACCCAGCCGGACGCGGCCGAGCCGTACACCCAGCGCGGTCGCCGTGTCGTCGTCCAGCGACACCGTGCGCTGCGCGTACGCCGCCCACAGCATTGCGGGCAGCAGCGCCAGCAGCAGCCAGCCGAGCGGCGCGGCCTCGTCCCAGCCGCGCCCGTTGAGCGAACCGGTCATCCAGACCTGCGCCTGCTGGGCGACCAGATAGTCGCCCTTGGTCAGGAAGAGCGTGGTGACGGAGCGCAGCGCGATCGCGAAACCGATCCCGATGAGCACGAACCGCGTCGCGTGCAGCCCGCCGCGCCAGGCGAACACGTACACCAGCGCCGCCGCCAGGATCCCGCCCGCGACGGAGAGATACGGCAGCACGGCGAACGAGGTGACACCGAAGGTCATCGCACCGACCGTGAGCGCGCTCGCGCCCTGGCTGATGCCGATGATGTCGGGGCTCGCCAGCGGATTGCGCGCGACGGTCTGGATCAGCGCGCCCGCGACACCGAACGCGAGCCCGACGAACAGCCCGGTCACCATGCGCGGCAACCGCAGTGTGCCGACGACGAGTTCGGCCGCCGACGGCTGCCCGCCGAGCACCTTCACCACCTCGGAGGGCGGTACGAAGCTCTCGCCGACGCTCAGATACGCGACGCACACGGCCGCCAGCGCGACAGCGAGCGCGAGCGCCACCGCAGCCGCC
>NZ_FMDK01001035.1 GCF_900091995.1 Streptomyces sp. MnatMP-M17 | reverse complement strand
CCCCCGCCCCCAGTTGCACCGCCAGCGCGTCGCCCGTCGGGTCCAGGGCCACCAGCGCCGCCGCCGCGTTGAGGAGGACCGCGTCGCGGACCGGGCCCGGCTCGCCCGCCAGCAGCCGGCGCGCCACATCCGCGTTGTACGACGCGTCCGCGCCGCGCAGCGCCTCGACCGGGACCAGTTCCAGGCCCACGTCGCGCGGATCGAAGGCCTCCTCGGTGACCTTGCCGTCCCGTACCAGCCACACCCGCGACGTCGCCGTGGTGGTCAGTTCGTCCAGGCCGTCGTCGCCGCGGAAGACCAGGGAGGAGTTTCCGCGCTCGGCGAGCACGCCCGCGACGATCGGCGCCATCCGTACGTCCGCCACGCCCACCGCCTGGGCCCTGACCCGCGCCGGGTTGGTGAGCGGTCCGAGGACATTGAAGGTGGTCTGCGCGCCGAGTTCCTTGCGGGCCTTGGCCGCGTACCGCAGCGCCGGGTGGAACTTCACCGCGAAGCAGAAGGTGATCCCGGCCTCCTCGGCGACCTCGGCCACCCGCTGCGGGCTCAGCTCCAGATTGACGCCGAGCTTCTCCAGTACGTCCGAGGCGCCGCTCGCCGACGAGGCCGCGCGGTTGCCGTGCTTGACGACCTTCGCTCCGGTGCCCGCCACGACGATCGCCGCCATGGTGGAGATATTGACGGTCTTGGCGAGATCGCCGCCCGTGCCGACGATGTCGACCGTACGGCCCGCCACCTCGATGGTGTTGGCGTGCGCGTACATGGCGCGCACCAGGCCCGAGACCTCCTCGACCGTCTCGCCCTTCGCCCGCAGGGCGACCGCGAACCCGGCGATCTGCGCGTCGGTGGCCTCGCCGCTCATGATGCGGTCCATGGCCCACGCCGTGTCCTCCGTGCTCAGATTCTCGCCGCGCAGCAGCGGATTCAGCACGCCCGGCCAGCTGCGGTCCGCCACGGTGTCGCCTCCGACGGGGGTCACAGCGCTCATGCTCGCTCCTGGTGGGTCCTGGGACGGATGCGTGGACCGTACGAGGCGTACGAGGTCCACGCCGCAAGCCTATCGGCGTACGCCCGGCCGGCAGGACGGATGCCCGGAGTACGGACGGCCGCACGCCGAGGGCCCCGGCCGGTGTCCCTCGCGGGAGACCGGGCCGGGGCCCTCGGTGGTGGCGAACCAGGCGAACCGGTGGATCAGTGCTTGCCGCTGGTGATCTCCTCATGGCCGTGGCCGTGCGCGGCGGCGATCTCGTTGTACTCCTCGGCCGTCGGCTTGGGGATCTGGCTGCCCTCGCCGTAGTAGCCCTTGCTCAGCTTGACGCGGAGCTTCTCGGCCGGGCCGACCTTGCGCCGTACGCCGTTCTCGTCCACCGCCGGGCCGAGATCGGCCGGCTTGTGCTGCTCGTGGGCGGTCAGCTTGTGCAGATCGGCCTGCTCCAGCGGGGTGTGCACCTCGATGAACTCACCGTGCGGCAGCCGCTTGATCACACCGGACTCGCGTCCGTGCAGCACCTTCTCGGCGTCGCGTCGCTGGAGGCCCAGACAGATCCGCTTGGTGACGACGAAGGCGATGACCGGTCCGACGAAGAAGAAGACCCGCACGAACCAGGTGATCGCGTTGATCGACAGATGGAAGTGCGTCGCCCACAGGTCGTTGCCGCCGCCGACGAGCAGGATGAAGTACCACGTCAGCCAGGCCACACCGAACGCCGTACGGGTCGGTGCGTTGCGCGGGCGGTCCAGGATGTGGTGCTCGCGGTTGTCGCGGGTGACCCAGCCCTCGATGAACGGATAGACCGCGATCGCGACCAGCACCAGCGGGAAGATCACCAGCGGAATGAAGACACCCAGTACCAGGGTGTGTCCCAGGAAGTTGATCTCCCAGCCGGGCATCACACGGATGAGGCCCTCGGAGAAGCCCATGTACCAGTCGGGCTGGGCTCCGGTGGAGACCTGGTCCGGACGGTAGGGCCCGAGCGCCCAGATCGGGTTGATCGTGGCGATGGCGGAGACGATCGTGATGAGCCCGAAGACCAGGAAGAAGAAGCCTCCGGCCTTGGCCATGTAGACCGGCAGCAGCGGCATGCCCACGACGTTCTTGTTCGTACGTCCCGCGCCCGCGAACTGGGTGTGCTTGTGGTAGAAGACCAGGATCAGATGGGCCACGACCAGTCCCAGCATGATGCCGGGCAGCAGCAGGATATGGACCGAGTAGAACCGGGCCACGAAGTCGCCGCCGGGGAACTCACCGCCGAACAGGAACATCGAGAGATACGTTCCGACGACCGGCACCGACAGGATCGCGCCCTGCATGAAGCGGACACCGGTACCGGAGAGCAGGTCGTCCGGGAGCGAGTAGCCGGTGAAGCCGGTGAACATGCCCAGCACGAACAGCAGGAAGCCGAACAGCCAGTTGACCTCACGCGGCTTGCGGAACGCGCCCGTGAAGAAGACACGCATCATGTGCACCAGCATGGCCGCGAGGAAGATCAGCGCGGCCCAGTGGTGGATCTGCCGGATCAGCAGACCGCCGCGGACGTCGAAGCTGATGTCCACCGTCGAGGCGTACGCCTCCGACATCCGTACGCCCTGGAGCGGGACGTAACTGCCGTGGTAGACCACCTCGTTCATCGACGGGTGGAAGAACAGCGTCAGATACACACCGGTGAGGATGATGATGATGAAGCTGTAGAGGGCGATCTCACCGAGCATGAAGGACCAGTGGTCCGGGAAGATCTTCCGCATATTGGCCTTGGCCAGGGAGTAGATCCCCAGCCGGCCGTCCGCCCAGTCGGCGACCCGCTCACCCGCGGGCACCTTGCGGTTCTTGTCGTCCGTAGCAGTGCTGGTACTCATCCGCGCTCCCAGAAGGCAGGACCGACGGGCTCGTCGAAGTCGCCGAGCGCCTCGAGGTTGCCCTCGGCGTTCACACCGATCCGCAGCTGCGGAAGGGGGTGACCGGCCGGGCCGAAGATGACGCGGGCGCCGTCGGAGAGGTCGAAGGTGGACTGGTGGCACGGGCAGAGCACATGGTGCGTCTGCTGCTCGTACAGGCTGATCGGGCAGCCGACATGGGTACAGATCTTGGAGAACGCCACGATCCCCTGGTGGGACCAGTCGAGTTCACGCTTGTCCTTGATCTCGTCCGGCTGGATCCGGACGATCATCAGGGCCGCCTTGGCGATCTGCTTCTGGAAGTCCTCGCTGTGCTCCTCCAGGCCCTCCGGCATGGCGAAGGTGAGCGAACCCACCACGACGTCCTCGGGACGCAGCGGCTGATTGGTGTTCATGTTGATGAGCTGCTTGCCCTTTTCCCACATCGTGGAGCGGAGCTTCTTCTCGGGCAGCGGACCGAGGTCGCGCAGCAGCACCACACCGGCGAGCGGCACCAGCGCCACCGCGCCGAACAGTGTGTTGCGGATCAGCTTGCGCCGGCCGAAGCCGGACTCCGCCGCACCGGCCGCGAAGTCCGCCAGGACCTTCGTCTTGACCTCGGGCGGTGCCTCGATCGGATGGCGGTCGTCCGCCGTCTCCACGTCCGACATCAGCGTCCGGGCCCAGTGGACCGCGCCCGCGCCGATGCAGAACAGGGCGATGCCGAGCGTCACACCCAGCGAGAAGTGCAGGATGCTGACATGGCCCAGCGGGAAGATATAGACGATCTTGCCGACCGGGAACGCCACGAACGAGGCGATGAACGCGACGGTCGCCAGCATCGACAGCAGGAACAGCATCGCCACCGTGCGCTCGGACCGCTTGGCCGCCCGCTCGTCGATGTCCTGTATACGCGGCCGGTGGGCCGGCAGTCCCGGATCGGCGAACGGATCGTCCGCGCGCTCCACCGCGCCGTGCGCGTCGCCCTGCTCGCTCGGCAGGTTCTTCTCTGGAAACTCTTCTTGGCTACTCATGACTTCTTGGCCTTAGCGGTGTGGGCCGCGACCCAGACGGCGGCTGCGATCAGAACACCCAGCCCGAAGATCCAGCCGAAGAGACCTTCACTGACAGGGCCGAGGCCGCCCAGCTTGAGACCGCCGGGGCTCGACGCCTTCTCTCCGTTCACCGCCTGGATGTACGCGATGATGTCCTTCTTCTGCTGCTCCGGCATCGTCGAGTCGGGGAACGAAGGCATGTTCTGCGGGCCGGTCTGCATGGCCTCGTAGATGTGCTTCGGGCTCACACCCTCAAGATTCGGCGCGCTCTTGCCACCGGTGAGCGCTCCGCCCTCACCGGTGAAGTTGTGGCACTGGGTGCAGTTGGTACGGAACAGATCGCCGCCCCGGGCGATGTCCGCGCCGGCGGGGTTGTACTGGTTCTCGGTCGGGATGATCGGACCGGCGCCGAGGGACGCGATGTACGCGGCGAGCTGGTCGATCTCGGCCTGCGAGTAGATGACCTTCTTCTTCGGCACCTGCACGCCGGGCTGCTGCGCGGGCATACGGCCGGTGCCGACCTGGAAGTCCACGGCGGCGGAGCCGACGCCGACCAGGGGCGGGCCGTCGCTGCTGCCCTGACCGCCGGTTCCGTGGCAGCTTGC
>NZ_FMDK01000652.1 GCF_900091995.1 Streptomyces sp. MnatMP-M17 | reverse complement strand
CGGGGAGTCCGAGGGGCGCCGAAGGCTGCGGTCGTGGCTGGCCGGTCCGCTGGCGCGGTACGCGGACCTGCACGACGACCTCGCGGCCGACGCGACCTCCAGGCTCTCCCCCTACCTGCATTTCGGCTGCCTGTCCCCGGTCGAGCTGCTGGACCGGGTCCGTGCGCTCGGCGGTCCCGGGGCGCACGCCTTCGTCCGCCAGCTCGCCTGGCGGGACTTCCACCACCAGGTCCTGGCCGCGCGCCCCGACGCGGCCCGCCACGACTACCGCCCCCGGCGGCACAACCGCCGGCGCCGGAACGCCGAGGAGATCAGGGCCTGGCAGGAGGGCCGCACGGGATACCCGGTCGTCGACGCGGCCATGCGGCAGCTCCGGTACGAGGGGTGGATGCCCGGCCGCGCCCGTCTGCTGACGGCAAGCTTCCTCACCAAGACGCTGTGCGCGGACTGGCGGGTGGGGGCCGGGTACTTCCTGGAGCTGCTGGTGGACGGCGATGTCGCGAACAACCAGCTCAACTGGCAGTGGATGGCCGGCACCGGTACCGACACCCGGCCGAACCGCGTCCTCAACCCCCTCGTCCAGGCCCGGCGGTTCGACCCCGGCGGTGAGTATGTACGGCACTGGCTCCCCGAACTCCGCGACCTGGACGCCGCGTCGGTCCACCGCCTGGCCCGCCCCGGCGAAACCCTCCGCACGGCTACGGACTACCCGCCCCCGATCGTGGACCTCACGGAGGCCACAGACCGGTTCGCGCGCCACCGCCGCACCGACTGACATCTCCGGGGGCGCGCCCGGCGGTCGGAAAGGCCCCGGCCAAGGCGGTTGGACAGCCGTCAGCCGGCCGGTCGGTGAGGTTCGCCGGCAAATCGGAACAGCCGTGGAGGGTTGTCCCTCCTCAACTTCTCAACCTCTCAACTCCTCAACCGACGTGGACTGGAGCTCCGGCCGGAACGTGAAGGAGATTTAGCCCCGCGACGTTCACATGCTGGACATGAGCGACGACCTGCGTGGATGCCGGTCCGGTGCGATCGTGTGCCGTGGGCCGCCGAGTGCGCTCGAAAGCGCGCACGCGCGCGTGATCCGGGTGGGTCCGGCACCCCGTCCGAATCAGCTTGAGCAACGGCGAGGAACCGATGAACCCGAGCGACACCGGCCGCCCCGAAGGTGACGCCGGCGCCGCGGCCGAGGTCAAGCCGCTGCTCGACGCCCCGCAGACGCCCGCGGCTGCGGTGGTGATGTGGATCTTCGTCGTCGGCCCGGTGATCTGCCTGATCGTCGTGGTGCCGTTGGTGTGGGGATGGGGTTTGTCCGCGCTGGACGTCGGGATGGCCGTGGCTGCCTACCTCGTGTCCATAGTCGGCCTCACGGTCGGCTACCACCGCCTCTTCACGCACCGCTCGTTCAAGGCGAAGCGGGGCCTGCGCATCGCCCTGGCCGTCGCGGGCTCGCTGGGGGTCGAGGGCTCGCCGGTCCAGTGGGTGGCGAACCACCGCCGCCACCACGCCTTCGCCGACCGGGAGGGTGACCCGCACTCGCCCTGGCGCTTCGGAACCGATACGCGCGCGTTGCTCAAGGGGCTTCTCCACGCGCACGTCGGCTGGATGCTGAAGCGTGAACTGAGCAACCGGGCCAGGTTCGCGCCCGACATCGCCGCCGATCGCGATCTGCGACTCATCGGCCGGCTCTTCGGCCCACTGGCCGCCGTCTCGCTCCTGGCCCCCGCGCTGGTCGGCGGGCTTGTCACCGGCACCTGGACCGGTGCGCTGACCGGGTTCTTCTGGGCCGGCGTGATGCGGATGGCGCTGCTGCACCATGTCACCTGGTCGGTGAACTCGGTCTGCCACGTCGCGGGCAGGCGCCCGTTCGCCAGCCGGGACAAGGCCACCAACTTCTGGCCGCTCGCACTGCTGTCCTTCGGCGAGAGCTGGCACAACTCCCATCACGCCGACCCGACGGGCGCGCGCCACGGCGTGCTGCCGGGCCAGCTCGACCCGGCGGCACGCCTGATCCGGGTATTCGAGAAGCTGGGCTGGGTCCACGACGTCCGCTGGCCGAACCCGGACCGTCTCAGCGCTCGACCGCTGCCCGAACCGTCCGGTCCGCACGAGTCCGCGGCCTGACGTTCCCCGGGCGGCGCATCGCCCCGGGTCCCGCGCCGATGGGACACAGCAGCCGACGCGGGACGTCACGTGGGCGAACGCGACTGGAACCGCAACTACCAGAGCCTCTGCCGTGCGGGGCGTGACCTGTGTCCGGCCACGGGTACGCGGGGGTCAGCGTGCGTCGTGACCCCTTACCTCTTCGTGCCGGAGCCGGGTACGACCGACCGTCACCGGCTCGGACTCGACTGTGCTCGACGTCCCGTTGGCCCATGTGCCGGTCACCTGAACGCTCACCCTGTCGCCGAGGTACTTTCCCACGAGGTGGAACCGCGACCTGGTCGCGCCCGCCACCGGCTTGCCGTTCACGAGCCACTGGTAGCTGAATTTCGCGTCCGGGACCCACTTGCCCGGGTCGGCTGTCACGTACCCGCCGACCTTCGGCGAGCCCTTGATGACCGGTGTGCCCGTCACCTTCAGCCGATAGTGGTAGAAGGTGACGTTGCTGGGACCGTTCGGGTCCGGCTGCTCCCGGTTGAGGATGTTGAGGGTCAGACCGTTCCGTGTCTCCAGGAACGACAAGCCTTCGACCTCCTGGTCGTAGGGAACCTTGAGATCGAAGAGGACCTGGACCTCGCCGGTCGTCAGGTTGGCGCGGGAGATGTTCTTCCCGGCGTCGTTCGAGGCGAAGTACATCCAGCCGTCATGGATCTTGCCGCCCTGGGCCTGGTCGATCGTCTGCGACAGCGGGATGTATTTCCTGAACGTCCAGTCGCGCAGGTTGTAGACGGCGATCTCCGTCGCGTTGTCATAGGCCATGCCGTAGGCGAGGCCCTTGTGAGCGTCGACGGCCACCCAGCTTGCGATGTCCTGCACGCCGTGCGGCGGGTTCAGGGCGGCGGCGTGGCCGGTGAAGCTCAGACGGGCGGCGTTGTAGACAGCGAACACCGGCGTGTCGTATCTGCTGCCGGTAACCGAATCGCGCGTGCTGGTGTCGAGCGAGATGTAGAGCTTGCCGTTGGCGTAGTCGATGTCGCCGATGTGGTTCAGGCCTTTGTAGGCGAGCGGCGAGGGGCCGGCCAATTCGGCCGGAATGGCCGGCGAGCTTTTGAAGATCGTGTTGTACCGCATATCCGTGATCTCCAGCCCGTTGCTGCTGGAGAAGTACCAGTGAGTGCCGTCAGTGGTGACGCCCTGGCCGCGCGAGCTCTCGGCCTCGCCGGTGAACACGTCCTTGCCGATGAGCTCCCACGTCTCGACCTCCCGCGCGGGTGCCGCCGCCGCCCCGGGTGCTGCCACCACCGGTCCCGCCACCACGGCCGCGCCGACCAGGGCGAGTCGGCCGATGAAATTCCTTCTGGTGAAACTTCCCATGATGACTCCATCTGATCTGCCGACGGACGAGCTGTCCGCTGTGTCGGACTAAGTCGTACGAGGGCGAGTTTGCGCCGCCACGGCGGCAGCGTGACCGGGCGCTTAACCTCGATTCATCAACGGCCTTGAGCGCACGGGGGGGGGCACCCTGTTTGCCCCACGTGATTCCCACGTGCTGGTGGGCGGGGCCTTCGCGTGCCGCTGCGGCCCTGCCGGGGTTCCACGGCGGGGCGGTCGCATGACGGTTCGTACACCGGTTGCCGGGTCCGTCGTAGATACCGGGGCGGGCCCCGGCGGATTCGGAGGGGCCCAAGTGGTTCTGACGGCAGTAGTTGACGGCAACGTCAGCGGATGGGTGCTGCACGGAGTGGCGGTTCGTCGCGGTCATAGGGCTGGCTGGTGGTCTCGTCGGAGCGTTGGAGGGCGCGGCCGAGGAGGTCGATGGCGTCGCGCTGAAGCCGGAGCCGGACGTGGGCGTAGACGGTGGCGGTTACGCCGATGTGCGTGTGGCCGAGGAGCTCTTTGATCACGACGAGCTCGACGCCCTGTTCCAGGAGGAGAGTGGCGGTTGAGTGCCGGAGATCGTGGAAACGGATGCGGCGGAGGCCGGCCTTGCGAAGGAGGGTGGTGAAGGAGCGGGCGAGGTTGGTCGGGTCGATCGGCCTGCCCTGCGGCGTGGTGAACACGTGCCCCTTGTCTTGCCACCTGGTGCCCGCGGCCTCGCGCTCGTACTGCTGCTGTTCGTGGTGGAGCTTCAGCGACTGGAGACAGCGTGCGGGGAGGGCGATGCGGCGTTCGGAGGCCCGGGTCTTGGTAGGGCGTGTTGCCTGGAACCTCCACCTCGTGGCGGGCCAGTGATGTCGAGCGAAAATTCGCCGCATGATGGCGCGAGAAGGCATAGCGAACGCGAATTTGGTGATCAATTTTCCGACGGGTCCGTGTGCGGTGAGATTGAAATGCGACCGGGTGTTGGACACCTGCTGGGTGTGATCGATCACTTACGGTGCATTGGCAGCGCTTGGAATAGCCGGAGATATGGGAGGCGCTAATCATGCAGGCTCGTGCTGAAGCACGATATCGATGGGATCACGGCGAGCGGCCAGCACTCCTCCATACGACTGAGGAGGTCGATTCGTTGATCGACTCACTCCTGAGTGGCCCTGTCTACGAGAACCTGGCTCAGATCCATTCTCTGGAGCGAGATTCCATGCCCTCCGGATTCCCCGATCATGAACTGCTGGTTGGGGTCGACAGGGACCTCCAGGTGGGTATCCTTACCTACCTGGATTCCAGTGGCAATGTAGTCACCTTGGGATCGCTCGGTCGGTCTCCTGTGTATTATTTCCAGGGGCACATGACGGAGTTTCCCGCCAATTCGGAGATTTCTATCGATCTTGTTCGGCGAGGAGTCAAGGAATTCTTGTCTTCGGGAGGACTGCGCCCTACCTGTGTTCAATGGCAAGCGGTGCATCCCTGAAAATCCTGGTATGCGGTACTTGCACTGAGGTGGTACGCATCGAGGCCCGGAGCACGGTGTCAGGGTCCGATTGCCCTGGCTGTGGGAGCTGGTCGCGGCGGATTCACAGCTCCTACCTGCGGTTTCCCGTGGATGTGCCCAGTGGGGGCAGACGGGTCGTCGTCTGTTTACGAGTCCGCCGGTTCCTCTGTCCAGTCATCTCGTGCGGGCGCCGGACCTTCGCCGAGCAGATGCCGGGGCTGACCCGTCGGTACGGCCGGCGGACCGAGCGCCTGCGGTCGACGCTGGCCGCGGTCGGTCTCGCGCTCGCCGGTCGGGCCGGGGCCCGCATGGCGAGCGTCTTCGGCGTGTCCGTCAGCCGCAGTACGGTGCTGAGGCTAGTCGAAGCCTTGCCCGACCCGGAAGTTCCGGCCCCGCGCGTGGTTGGCGTCGATGAGTACGCGACCCGCAAGGGCCGCCACTACGGGACCGTCCTGGTCGACGTCGAAAGCCATAGGCCGGTGGACCTACTGCCCGACCGGGAGGCCTCCAGCCTGGCCGTTTGGCTCGCGAAGCGGCCCACGGTGGAGGTGGTATGCCGCGATCGGGCACCGTTCTTCGCTGAAGGCGCCACCGCCGGGGCACCCCAGGCGGTGCAAGTGGCGGACAGGTGGCACCTCTGGCACAACGTGAGCGAAGCCGCCGAGCGTTGTGTCGCAGACCACCGCGGGTGCCTGCGGGCGCTGGCGCCGGATCCAGCCCAGCTTGCCCCCGAGCTGAAGAAGTTCGAAGATCCGTCCGGCTCGCCGTGGCCTACCGGACATCGATTCGCCGACCGCACCCGCGCCAAGCACGCGACCGTCCACGAAATGGTGGCCGCCGGACTCAGCCGGAGGGCGATCGGCCGCCAACTCCGCATGACCTCGCGCACCGTCAAGCTCTTCGCCGACGCAGCCACCCCGGAGGACCTCTTCCGCGGGCAATGGCAAGGTCGACCGTCCAAGCTCGACGCGTTCAAGCCCTACCTGGATGACCGCTGGAACCAGGGCTGCACAAACGCCTGGACGGTTGGGGAGGAGATTGTGCCGCTCGGCTATCAGGGCAGCTACCAGCGGGTTCGCGCCTACTTCCGGGCGAAGCGGACCTTGCCCAGCCCGATCACAGCTCAGCCACCGTGACCCCGCGTCGTCGCCGGCTGGATCCTCCGGCGACCTGAGACCCTTCCGGAGATCGAACACCTTCGGCTCAAGGCCGTCCTGCTCCACTGCCCCGAACTCGACGCCCTCACCGGTCACGTCCGGTCCTTCGCCCAGATGCTCACCGAGCGCCAGGGCGAACGGTTACCGCAGTGGCTCGACGCCGTCCGGCAAGACGACCTCCCCAGCCTCCACACCCTCGCCGCGGGTATCGAACGTGACCGTGATGCCGTCATCGTCGGCCTCACCCTGCCCTGGAGTTCCGGTGTCGTCGAAGGACATGTCAACCGGATCAAGATGCTCAAGCGCCAGATGTTCGGACGGGCCGGCTTCGCTCTGCTGCGGAAGAGGGTTCTTCTGGCCAGCTGACCACAGCCACCCATAGGGTGACGGGGACGAGAGAAGAGCACGATGGATCCCCGCATACCCCGCCTGCGTCGCAAGCTGGCCGCGATCCCTTTCCAACCACTGCGCAGCCACTCCTTCGGGGAAGAGCAGCACAAGTTCTGCCTCGGTCCGAAGCTGGCGAAAGCACGCGTCGTTGCGTTCGAGGCCGAGCACGACATCGTCCTGCCCGACGCCTATCGGCAGTTCCTCACGCACATCGGCGGCTCAGGCGCGGCACCGTTCTACGGCCTCATGCCGCTGGAGCAGTGTTCCCTGCTGGTCATGAATCCGCGCGGAGAACCGGGGACACCCCGCGGCTTCGACGGCACAGACCCCAGGGCCCACGGACGCGATCTCTTCCTCCACATCATCGAGATGGGCTGCACCGACGTATGCGTCATCGCGGTGACCGGCCCCCTCACCGGCCGGGTCCTCATTGGTAACAGCGACGGCTTTTGGGGCCCCAACGTCTCCTCCGCCACCGACTTCCTCGACTGGTACGAACGCTGGCTCAACCACATGAGCGCCGGCCGTGACAACCGGGCCCTGGAACTCACCTCACCGCGGCTTCGTGCCCATCCAAACCGCCATCGCATGGCTCCGAAGATCTGACTCTCCGTCACAGTTACACGGAATGTGAGCCAGAACCCTTCGGGGCTCTGGTCCACTTCGTGCGGTGCGGTGACGCTCGATCACGCCAACGGATACGTTTGCGAAGGAGTTCGAAGCTACGCGGCCGAACGTCCGGCGCTTGAGCACCTTGATGCGGTTGACATGGCCTTCCACGGCACCGGAGTTCCAGGGCAGGGTCAGGCCGGCGGCGACGGACTCAGGGGCGTGTTCGTGGTGTTGAGGGACCGGCGGGGACCGGGCAGGTCGGTGGTCCGTACGCTCTTGGCGCGGGCGTTCATGCCGATGGGCCGGTGCGATCGCACCGGCCCATCGGGGGTTTCGGCTTTCGGTTTCGGGTGTCAGTGGTGCCTGGGGCGTCGCTTGCGGCTGGCGAGGACGACTGCCGCACCCGCACCGACCAGCAGGGCGACGAGGGCGAGAATCTCTCCCAGGTCGGTCACGCCGGTGTTCGCGAGTGAGCCCGGCGGCCGGCCGGCCGGTGCCGGGGCGTTGGGTGTCGGGGCGTTGGGCGCCGGGTCCGTCGGCGGCACCGCTGTCGGTGTCGGAGACGGGGATGCGGGCGGCGTGGGTGTCGGCGATGCCGCCTGCGGGATGTACACGCCGGCGTCGATCGTGTGATCAACCCCTCCTGGCGTGGCCGGTGCGGTGACCGGGGCGTACCCATTGCACAGCCGGCCGGTGGTCGGCGGGGTCACATTGGAGTCATGTACCCGGTCGTCACCGGCCCGAGGCAGGGTGAACCGCAGGTCGGTGGCGGCCGGTTGGCCCGGCACCCCGCTGGTGTCCGCGGTGCACACATCGAACTGCACGGTGTACTTCGCGCCCGGTGTCAGCTCGTATTCCGCGCCGACACCACCGAAGTAGTACTCGCCGGCGGCATCGGTCGTGGTCGTGGCGACCTGCTTGCCATCGGCGTCCAGCAGGTTGATCGTCGCACCCGGCAGCAGCACATGCCCGGGGTCCTGGACGCCGTTGTGGTCGCCGTCGTACCACACCACGTTGCCGATCTGGATCGGTGCGTTCGCCGCGGCGTACGCGATGTCGCCGAGGCCACCGGCCTTGCCGAACCCGTTCTGGTTCGGACCGATGAACTGGTAGGCGTTGGCGGCGGGGTCGTTGCCGGGGCCGAGGCCGGTGGCGATGTCGTAGTAGCCGGTTCCGTTGGTGATGACCTGGCCGGTCGGGTCCATCTGCGTGCTGACGACCCACTGCTGCTGCGGGATATAGGCGACCGATCCCAGCGCGGACTCCTGGTGCGGCCCGGGCTGGGTCGAGGAGCCGCCGTTCGGGAAGAAGTCACCCGGGAAGTACTCGACGACGCTGCTGGGCTGAACCCCGTCGATCGCCGGGTCCGTGGCGTGGTCGGGGCAGTTTCCGGTGCCTTCCCACTCGTACCCGCCGGTGGGCGTGGCGCAGGCCATGCTGATGTCGCCGCCGGACATGCCGTTCTGCGGGGTGTCGTTGCCCGGCCTGGGGTCCAGTCCGCCCCAGCTCACGACGTCCATGAACCTGTCGCGGAAGCCGAGGATCATCGAGCCGTCGCGGGCGAAGGCCATACTGGCCAGTGCCGGCTGCGGATCGATCATCGCGCCTTCCATGTTGTGGTCGTCCCAGGTCTCCAGGCTGGTGTCCCACGGGTTCCAGTGGCGGACCTGGTCGCCGGACCTGCCGGTGAGCACGCTCCCGCGCTCGGCGGTCAGCGGCTGGGACAGCACGGTGGTGAACCGCTCGCCGTCATAGGTGGCGACGACGGCCTTCAGGTCCGCGCGCTGCTGTGTGCTCTCCGCGCTGCACACACCGCCCACATACAGGGTGTTGTTGTGGGTGGCCAGGCTGAACGGACGCCAGTCCTCGGCCGACGCACAGCCCGGGTCGGGGATCGGGACCGTCGTCTCGGGCGCCGACGCCGTGGCCCCGGTCGCGTCGAAGCCGACCAGGCTTCGGGTCCGCAGGTTCACCGCGTACAGCGTCGAGCCGTCTTCCGACAGGGTCAGGCCGCCGATGCTCTCCTTGCCCGGTACGTCGGTGAACCCGGCGTCCTTGATCAGGTTGTCGGTGTCGTGCGGCGTCTCCGTGGCGCCCGGCACCTTCGCGAACAGCTTCGGGGCGCCCCCGCCGTCGGCCGGCACGGTGTAGATCGCGTCACCGCCGTCCGGCCCGTACTCGGTGTACCGCCGGGCGAACGCCGACTGGAAGAGCTGCTCGCGGTACTTGTCGTAGGCCAGTCCGAAGGTCGTGCCCACCTGGTCCTGGGTGTTGAGCACCTCCGGGCATGCCTGCTGGTCGGGACAGTTACCGCGGGCGCCTGTCCCGAACGCCACCAGTGCCCGGGTGTCCGTCCCGCCGGCACCGCTCTGGACCGGCACGAAATAGCGGGAATCGGGCAGTGCGTAGTCGGCCGGGTCCCAGACCCCGGTGATCACCGAGGCGTCCTCGCCGTCCGAGACGTCCACGAACGTGGTGAAGCTGTCGAAGTGATTCGGTGCGGTCGAGGCGGGCGCCGCCCGCAGATAGTCGCTGTACGGTGCCGGGACGGTGACATCGACGCGGTACCGGCCGCCGGTCAGCTCGGTCGACGGCGGCACGATGACCTTTCCGGTGGCATCCGTGACACCAGTGACGTGATGGCCGGCGAGGTCGGCGACATCGACCTTCATTCCCCGCTGCGGCACGTCCATGGTCGAGTTGATCACGCCGGTGCCGAAGAAGTCCCGCAGTACCTCGACGGTCAGGGTGCCGTCGGAGGTCGAAGCGCCGGCCTGCCCGGCGCCGGTCAAGATCGCGCCTGTGCCGCCTCCCACCAGTAACAGGCCGGACAGCCCCATCCGTACCAGTCCACGTAATGGCATGGCGCTCCTTTACGTCGTCCTACGCTAACGCCAACGCGGCAAATTCAGGGGCGAGCCTACAAGTTGACAGAATGTCATGTCTGGTAAACGCAGAGTTCGATGGTGCCTCGGTATAGACCTGTTACGATCGCGCCGCGTGCGGAGCATCAGAACGCGGAGCATCGACATCAAGCGGGATCGCCCGGGGCGCGAGGCAGGCCGGCGCCGCCGGTGGCCAAGGTTACGCCGGGTGGCAGTCGCCGCCATCGGCATCACGGCAGCCGTGACCACCGCCTTCGTCCTTCTCGGGGACAGCGGTGACCCCACCGCTCCGCGGGCGTTGACCTCGGACGAGGTGAACCGGCTGGCGATCACGCGGTTCCTCAACTACCAGGCGGGTGGCCGGGCGGTGACGATCAACGTACCGAACGCCGCCGGCGGGCTGGTCGTCACCGGATCCATCGACTACCGCACGCATACCGGTTACGGGGTGGTGCGCGGGACCGGGCGCGACACGTCCAGCGACGGGCTGATCCAGTGGACGGCCACCACCGTCCTCGTCCGCCCCATGACAGACCCCCCGGTAGCCGCACCGGCGTCGCCGCCCGCGTCCGGTTGGTACAGCCGTCCGCTGCGGACATCGGGTATGACCCTGGACAGTTCGCTGGCCATCGCGCTGAGCCTCGGCAGCGACCGGCCGGACAACGCCGCACTGCTGCCGCAGAGCGGCGCCGCATGGGTCGGGCAGGACCATGTGCACGGCCATCGGACGGACATCATGAACGGGCCGGAGGCCGGCGGCAAAGCCGGTACCAAAGCCGGTACGTCAGGGACCGTGCGCTACTGGATCGGCTCCGGCCG
>NZ_FMDK01000650.1 GCF_900091995.1 Streptomyces sp. MnatMP-M17 | reverse complement strand
TGGTGGTCGGCTGCGCCGTGCTCGGCCTGGGCGCGGGCGCGCTGATGAGCGGCGGCGGCGACACCCCGGCACAGGACGACAGCAAGACGGTGGCCGCGGCGAGTTCGCCTCCTGCCGAGTCCCCCGAGCAGAGCGCGCCCGACCCGGCGAAGCCGCAGGCCGAGGCGCTCGACAAGCTGCTCGCGGACAGCGGCAGCAGCCGCGCGACGGTCATCGCGGCGGTCGAGTCCATCAAGTCCTGCGACAACCTGGACCAGGCGGCCACCGATCTGCACGGCGCCGCGGAGCAGCGCCGTGATCTGGTGACCCGGCTGGAGGGCCTGACACTCGACAAGCTCCCGGACAACGGCGAGCTGACGTCATCGCTCACCGACGCCTGGCAGGCATCCGCCTCGGCGGACGACCACTACGCGAACTGGGCCAAGCAGGCCAAGGGCAAGAAGAACTGCAAGGGCGGCCAGGCCCGTATCACCCAACAGGCCGCCGAGGCCAACCGCGCCAGCGGCGAGGCCACGGCGGCCAAGCAGAAGGCCGCGCAACTGTGGAACGGCATCGCGGCCAAATACAACCTCACCGAACGGACCCCGACCCAGCTCTAGGGGGTTCGTCCCGTCCCCGACAACCGCCAGGCGGCCTGCTGGGGGCGGACGTAGGGCCGAGTCATGAGTGGTCAGGCGTCTTCAGGATCCAGCTCGAACGTGAAATAGACGCTCAGCGTGCAGGGCTCGTCCTCGTCGTGCATGAAATCCCATGACACATCCACCAGGAAGACTTTCTGTTCCTTCACCCACTCATGGGCTTTCCTGAAGACTTCCGCGGCGGTTGTGCCGGTGAACAGCTTCCTGGCCATCGGATGCACCTGAGTCTCAGCATCCGTATCGTCGAAACCCTCGGGAACGTCCAGGCAGAGGCCGGGATCGAGTGCCATGAACTATGCCCTTTCCAGTCGGTTCGCCGGTACGGGTCGAGTCGGCAGAGGCCGGCCCTCTGGCCAACCTGCCCCACCCGACCACGACGCCCGATAAGACCGCCGCACACCCGGAAAGGTTGCTTCCGCGTTACTGGCCGACCCTTCCGTCGATGCACTCGCGCAACAGGTCGGCGTGCCCGCAGTGACGGGCATACTCCTCGATCCTGTGCACCATCAGCTCCCGGACCGCGATCCCGTCCTTCCCCAGACGCTCGCCCAGATCCGGGTGCCCGGCCAGCGCGGCGTCGGTCGCGGCCTGCTCACGCTCCAGAGCGGAGTACGCGGCGTCGATCTCGGCCTGCTCGGCGACGGCTCCGTCGAAGTCCGCGTCCCTCGCGCCGTACAGCTTCGGCAGCGGATCACCGTCACTGATCCAGTTGCGCCAGTCCCGTTCCACCTCGGCGAGATGCCGGAGCAGGCCGAGCAGCGACATCGTCGACGGCGGAACCGACCGACGGGCCAGCTGCTCCGCGTCCAGACCCTCGCACTTCATCCGCAGAGTCATGCGGTAGTTCGTCAGAAAGTCGTCCAGCGTCGCAAGCTCGCCGTCCGGACTGGCACCTTCGCTGTTGCGCGGATCGTCGTCCGGGTCAGCCCACATATCGGGGTAGACGGTCGCCCGGCTCCATCGTGCGGCTTGGTCACTCATGCGCCCCATGTTCGTCCGCGAGGTCCCGAACGCGCCAGTGAGTTTCGGCCCGGACGAACCGGCGCGCGCGGCTGTTCCAGCCGTCGATGAACTCCCCTTCGGGGCGTCCGGGTCCTACGACAGGGGGAGTTCCGCCAGCATCACGGCGAACAGCGGTGAGTCCGGGAAGGGCTGGTCCTCACCGACCTTGCGATAGCCCCACGACTCGTACAGGGCCTGCACCTTGGGATGCTTGGTGTCCACCGTGAGGACGGCGAGGTCCTCGTCCCGGCCGTCCAGCAGCGCGCGGTGCAGCCGTACGGACGCTCCGGTCTTGCGCCACCGTGGGCGGACCATCAGCTCGGACACGGCGAACGTACGGCTCCTCTCCGGCGCGGGATCGAGGTGCGCGCGCCACCACTCCCGCCCCGGTGTGGCCGGGGCCCCGTACGAATAGCCGACCGGCTCGTTCCCGTCATAGCCGACCATGCAGGAGAACCCAGGCCTTCCGCCCCAGTGATCCACGAACCAGGCGAACCGCTGGGTGAACGGGTCGTCCATCGCGTCGGCGTAGGCGTCGGCGTGCACATCCAGGAGGGTCTGCCGGATCTCGGGCAGGTCCTCATGCGTATAGGCGCGTACGTCCAAGGGCGTGGCGATCATTCCTGGATCCATTCCTGTCGGTAGCGATCCGACCACTCTCGCGTGAAAGTGGCTGTAGGCGCCAGAGCGATCAAATCGCGGTAGAAGTCGCCGAGAAGAGACCGCAACCTGCCGGGCAGGGGATGCCCAGCCATGAGGTCGAAGGCTTGAGACGCCGTTGCACACGCTTGATCAATGTCCTGTTGGTGGAGTTGAGCCAGGGCCAGGTCCACGAGCGTCATGGCCCGGTTTCGGCGGAACTCCTCCGGGATCAGGGACAGTGCCTTGTGCCCGGCGGCTTCGGCCTGGACGGCGTTCCCTACGCGGTCCTGGACGATTGCGGTCAGTGCGTGCAGCTCCGCGGGGCCGTAGAAAGCGATCCAGCCGGGGCGCGGTTGCTCCGGCTCGGCTTTTTCCAGGGCTGCTTCGGCGTGGCCGAGAGACCGCAGAGCGGCCCCGGCCAGGGCGGCCTGCTCCAACGGCTCGTGACCGCCCCGATCCTGGTCGAGCCGCGTGAGGTCATCGAGACCGCTCCGGAGACGGATCACGTCGGAGGTGCCGGCGATCGGTGGTCCGCTCGCCAGGGGAGCCACGACGGCGGCCGTCGTGCCGGTGGTGGCAGTGATGAAGTCACGTCGCCGCACGGGCTGCTCCTGGGATGTGGTGGGGGCGCGTCCGGCCGCCGGGGGAACGAAACCCAGGTCCTCGGCGGTACATCCGAATACTGCCCCTAATGCTTCCCGCTGCCTGGGGTGCGGCCACCCCGTTTTTCCGGTCAGCCAGTTGCGGACCGTGCGGTCGCTCACCGTTCCCTCGTAGCCCCGCGACCGCAGTTGACCGTTCACCGCGTCGGCCAACTCGGCCTGGGTGCAGCCACGCTCGTGCATCGCCCTGCTGAGGCTCTCGTTTCCGCCCGCGCCACTGTCCACCTACCCACCGTAATCACGCGGTTCCCATCCGTAGGACGGGACGGCGGGATTTCCGGTCGGTCGTGACGCATACCCGGCCGATTTTTCCTCACGCCGTGCGGCGGGCGGTCGTTCACTGAATCAAGGCCACTCACCCACACCCCTGAGGTCCTGATGACCGTGACCGCCGTTCCGCACCCCACGGGGCGCCCCGGATACTCCGAAACCCTCCCTTGCGACCCGCGGAGCGCCGCAGTCGCCCGAAGGCTGGTACGTACCGCGTTGGGCGCCTGGGGCCACGAGGGCTTGGCCGATGACGGCGTCCTGATCGTCACCGAGCTGGTGGCCAATGCGGCCGAGCACTCGGGCAGCCGTCTGATCCGGGTCGTGATCTCGCGGTCGTCCGAAGGCTTCGTCCGGCTGGGAGTCGTGGACAGGTCCAGGACCATCCCGGTGATACGGACGGATTCGAACGGCGATCAGACCCGGGGCCGCGGCCTGCTGATGGTCGATGCGCTCACCGACCGCTGGGGAACGGACCTGTACCGCTGGGGCAAGCAGGTCTGGGGCGAGCTGAAGTGCGAGGTACGGCCATGACCTGCGGCTGCCGGACCGAGAACGCGATGGCCGCGGCGGAGGAAGCGTGACCGTACGGCCCTCCGTCGGGTCCTCCGCCGATCTCCGTACGCACTGGCACGGCTACGCGTGGACCGGACCCGAGTGTTGGCCCGGAGGCTCCCGTCCGCTCAGGCGCGCCACCGGGCAGGTTGCTGGAGCCGTGCACGAGGGCGGGCGGCGGGTGTTCCGCGCGGATGTAGCCGGCTACGACCCCGTGTTGCCCAGGGTCTGGCCCACGTCGATGAAGCCCTTCTTCTGGGATATCAGGCGGCCTTCGCGGACCACCTGGAACGTGACGTCCCTGTTGACGATGCGGGGGAAGCCCGGGGCGCCCAGCATGTCCTCGTAGCGCCAGCGCAGGGGTGGGGTGAGGCCGCCGGTGTTTACCTGGAGGCCGCGGTCCAGGGTGTCGGCGATCTTGCCCGCCGTGATGGTGTTGTCGTTGATCGACTCGATGACCTGCTTCAGCGCGGTGTACGCGATCCAGGTGGTCTGCGGGCCCGGGTCCGCAGGGTCGATGTCGTTGTCGCCGAAGGCGTATTTGTCGATCACGTTCCGCATCGAATTCCAGGCCGGATCGGTCTCGACCGGATACCAGCCGGTCAGATACGCGCCCTCGAAGGGACCGTTCTTGCCGCCCGTGCTGTTGATCAGCGGCTGGCTCACGCTGCCGAGGACCGAGGAGACGCGGATGCTCCGGCCGTCCTCGGGCACTCGGCGGTAGGAGTCGAAGAAGGTCTCCGTACGGTCGCCGAGCACCGCCGTCACACAGCCGCCGTCCTCCGCCGCCGCGCGCGCCTGTTCGGCCTGCCGGGTGTAGTCGGTGGCGTCCTCCGCCGCGCGGATGTCGCTCGCGGAGCCGCGACCGCCCTGGCCCAGACCGGAGTTGAGCAGTTCGGGCAGATCGTCGCCGGTGATGGTGTCGGGCCGTACCAGCGCCGTCCGCTCGCACTCATGGGCCAACTGCCGTCCGTTGCCCGCGAGAAGAGTCGCCTGGCCGCCGTTGACGGGATAGGAGAGGAAGCTGTTGAACTCTTCCTCGGTGAGCCCGTACCCGCCCAGGAACGGGATGGACGCGGCCTCCAGCGGCGCCATGAACTCCCGGCCATGCTGGCTGTACGAGCCGACCACCGCGACCGCGTTCTCCTTGACCGCCCTGCGGGCGCAGTCGGCGGCGCCGCCGGACTCGTTCTTCTCGTCACAGGTGAGGATGCGCAGGGTATGGCCGTCGATACCGCCGTTGGCGTTGACCCAGCGCGCGTACGCCTTCGCCATGGCCGGCATTCCGGGCTGATTGGTGGCGTTCGTACCGATCGGCGCCCAGGTCATCACCGTGACGGGCTCCCTGGAGCCCCCCGAGCCACCAGGGAGAACACCGCAGCCGGCGAGCAGTGACGCTCCCATCACCGCGCTGAAAACGGTACGAATCGCACCGGACTGGAAAGGGCGGGAGAAGGATGAGCGTCGCCAACCGGTCATAGCTATGCAGGCTGCCGCCTTCAGGTAACGCCGGAGTGTGGAAGCTTCAACGTTTAATGACTTAGGGGTGAATTGCGGGGGCCCCTCGGGCCGCCGCGCGCGGACCGTAGAGTCAAGGACTGTGCAGCAAGGTTCCGAGAACTCTTCCCGTCGTGCCCGTCACTCCCGCACCATGGGCGGCATGCCGCTCAATGACATGCCATGGTGGCGCTGGCGCAGCAATGTGCGTTCGGCGCTGCACATGCTTTCCGATCCCGTGTTCCACCAGGAGTACTGGCTGGCCGGCCGCGAAGGATACGGCGACGTCACAGACGCCGTGTACCGGCTGGTCGAGGACACCTGGCTGGACAACTGGTCCGCCGAGAAGTATGTCGGCACGATATTCCGCGACTCGGGAGAGGCCGCCCTGGTCGATCTCGCCGTCCTGCGTGTGCTGCGCATCATGCACCAGGTCGGCCCGGACGCGCCCGTGTCCGCCTATCTGGAGCATCACGGCTGGCCGGAGGCGGTACGAGCGGCCCGTGAGGCGCATGTACGGCTGGCGACCAGCGACGGGGACGATCCGGACACCGTGCCGAGGTCGCTGGACGTACTGCGGATCATGACGCGGTCGGCGTGAGTGCCGCGGTGTCCCGCGGTGTCCCGCGCCGGTGTGGGATCCTCTGAGGTCATGAGCACCGCCCCGCAGCAGTCCGCCCCGCAGCAGCCGCCCGCCGTGAACGCGCCCGCCGCACCCGAGCAGTACGTACTGACGCTGTCCTGCCCGGACAAGCAAGGGATCGTGCACGCCGTGTCGAGCTATCTCTTCATGACCGGCTGCAATATCGAGGACAGCCAGCAGTTCGGCGACCACGACACCGGTCTCTTCTTCATGCGGGTGCACTTCTCGGCCGACGCGCCGGTGAGCACCGAGAGGCCGGTGACCGTGGAGAAGCTGCGGGCCAGTTTCGCCGCCATCGGTGATGCCTTCCGGATGGACTGGGAGATCCACCGCGCCGAGGAGCGGATGCGCGTCGTCCTCATGGTCAGCAAGTTCGGCCACTGCCTGAACGATCTGCTCTTCCGGGCCGGGACCGGCGCGCTGCCGGTGGAGATCGCGGCGGTCGTCTCGAACCATACGGACTTCGCGGAGCTGGCCGCCTCGTACGGCATTCCGTTCCACCACATCCCGGTGACCAGGGACACCAAGGCCGCGGCCGAGGCGGAGCTGCTGGAGCTGGTCCGCGCGGAGCGCGTGGAGCTGGTGGTGCTGGCCCGCTACATGCAGGTGATCTCCGACGATCTGTGCAAGCAGCTCAACGGCCGGATCATCAATATCCACCACTCCTTCCTGCCGAGCTTCAAGGGCGCGAAGCCGTACCACCAGGCGCACGCGCGCGGTGTGAAGCTGATCGGCGCGACCGCGCACTATGTGACGGCCGATCTCGACGAGGGCCCGATCATCGAGCAGGAGGTCGAGCGCGTGGGCCACCAGGTCACTCCGGAACAGCTGGTGGCGATCGGCCGGGACGTGGAGTGCCAGGCGCTCGCGCGTGCGGTGAAGTGGCACGCGGAGCACCGGATTCTGCTCAACGGGCACCGTACGGTCGTCTTCGGCTGACCGAGGCGCGGGCTACGGTCGGCCCGGCCCGGCCCGTACGGTCCCGGTCCCGGTTCCGGCCCCGTGCGAGTCGTACGGTCCGTACCGTAGGCGTCCCTCAGAGGCGGCTCATCGAGGCCGCCGCGAACAGGACATCCCTGATCGCCTCGCGGTCGCCCTCCTGTCCGGCCGCCGCTTCCTCAGGTGAGACATGGCCCGCCACGAGCTGGCAGAACTCGACCGCGTCCAGCGCGATCTGGCCCACCGAGCGCTCCGGACTGCCGAGCGCGGCCGGTGAGTCCAGGGCGATGTACCAGGTTCCGCCGCCCGCGCCCTCCACCTCCAGCCGCAGCGACCGGCCGGGCGCGCCCGCGGCCACCAGATCCCGGACCGGCCCGGCGAGACCGTTACGGCGTCTGGTCGCGAGCGCGGACGGCAGCACCCGGGCCGCCAGATCGATCATCCGGTGCAGATGGGCGCCGGCCGGCGGCTCGTACGGATAGGACACCGCCTCCGCGATGTCCGCGCCGTGCACCCAGCACTCGAAGGCCCGGTCCAGCAGCGCGTCACGCAGCGGCAGGGCGAAGAAGTCCCCGTACGACACGGAGAGTTCGGCGACGCCGGGGCCGGCGAAGGACACCGTACGGATCAGGGTGTGGCTCTGTTCGCGCCAGGGCTCGTGGACGGCGCGGGTGGGCGGCGACGTAGCGGTCCGCCAGGACAGCTCCGTACGGTCGGTGGGATCGTCCGGCGCGTCGGGGCCGAGCGGATCGTCGAGGCCGAGGGAGCCGACGACGAGGCCGTCCACGGTCATCAGATGGCCGATGACTCCGGCGACGGTCGTTCTGCGCGAGACGGGCCGGTCCTCCTCGAACCAGCTCAGCCGTACGGGCGCGTGCCACTCCGCGTCGCCGAAGTCCCGCAGCAGCGCGTCGAGCCGCGCGGTCTCGGCGTCGTACGGAGCGGCCCAGTCCGGCACGGGTATCCGGGCGGGCCTGCGGCCGAGACAGCTCTCCAGCACCCGGGAGCGCAGCAGCGGATCGAGGTCCAGGCTCCGGTCGGCGTGCAGCAGTCCGACGGCGTCGCGGAGCCGGAGCGCCTCCTCGGCGCAGGGCGCGCATTCGGTGAGATGTTCCTCGACCAGCGCGGTCTCCTCCGCCGAGCAGGCGGCGAGCGCCCAGGCGCCCAGCAGCGAGGTGAGCACCTTGTGCGTCAGCTTCTCCGCCGGGATCTCGTTCTCCGCCGGAATCGCGGGCTCCTCCGTCGGAATCGCGGGCTCTGTCGGGATCTCGGGCTCCTCCGCGGTCTCGGGCTCCTCCGCCGGGATCTCGCGGTCCTCCGCCGTGGCCGGGGACATGTCCGGGTTCAGGTCCGGCTTCGGTGCCGGGTCGCGCGCCGACTCGCGCCGTGGTGCCGCGGACGGCGCGAGGTCGTCCGCGGCCGGCCTCGGGCCCGGTATGCGCGGATGCGCCGGCCGGCCCTCCCGGCCTTCCCGGCCGCGGTCGAAGAAGTCGCCGTCCTGAGGGCCGGTCACAGTGAGCGTCCGTTGCCCGGCGGCGGGAAGCCGTCCGCCGCCTGGGTGTTGGCCGTCGAGAGGAGTTGCAGTCCGAGCCGGAGCCGACGGCGCGCCTCGTCCTCCGAGACACCGAGATCCGCCGCGGCCTGGCGGTAGTTCCTGCGCCGGAAGTACGCCAGTTCCAGCGCGGCCCGCAGCGGTGTCGGCATCGACCTCACGATGTAGTCCGCGCGGGCCGCCGCCGAGGCCCTGCGTATCTTCTGCTCCAGCTCCTCCGCCTCCTCCGCCGTGCCCTCGCCGTTCGCCTCGTAGGCCTCCGCCTCGGTCCGCCGGAATCGCTCCACCGCCATCTCGCGTGTGACATTCGCCACCCAGGACCTCATCGAGCCCTGCTTCGGGTCGTACGCGCCCGGGTTGTCCCAGACATGGCTGAAGACTTCTCGGGTGACGCGGTCGGCCGCCGCGCTGTCGTCGAGCACGCGATGGGCGAGGCTGTGCACCAGCGGTGCGAACCGGTCGTACAGCTCACCGAGCGCGGCGGCCTCGCCCCGCGCGAGCCGCTGCTGCATCCTGCGGTCCCAGCGAGGTGGTGTGTCCTTCGCCATACGACCCCCCAGCCCTGTTCCTGCGCCCGTCCGTCCGCCCCTGCCACCATCATGCGAAGCCCGCCGTTCCTTCGAATGTAGTGGGCGGTGCCGAGGACACACGCCCCTTTGTGGCAAGTGCGCCCCCACAGCACTCATCACGTTTCGGACGAGCACAACGGGGCAGACGCGACGCGGTCGTGGTCGACGGGCCGTACGTGCTCTCCGCGTAACGGAGCACACAGGAGCCGTCGGCCGTCGTACCCTCCGGGAATGGACAGCGCAGAGTACGAGGCCAAGATCGCCTCCCGGTTCGCCGCCTTCGACCAGGACGGCAGCGGCTATATCGATCGCGAGGACTTCAGCGGGGCGGCGGCGGCACTGCTCGCCGAGTTCGGCACGACCGCCCGTTCCGACAAGGGACAGGCCCTCTACAACGGTGCCGAGGCGTTCTGGCAGGGCATGGCCGGCATCGCGGACGTCGACGGCGACCAGCGGGTCAGCAGGCAGGAGTTCGTGACCGGCGCGGTGAAGCGGCTGCGCGACAACCCGCTGCGGTTCGCGGAGATCGCCCGTCCGTTTCTACGCGCGGCGATCGCCGTCGCCGACGAGGACGGCGGCGGAGTGACTCCGGCGTCGGCCCAACGCGCGCTGCTGGTGCTGGGAGTCGCCGCCGAGGCGGCGGCTCGGGTGGCCGTGGAGCTGGACGCGGACGGCGACGGCAGGATCCACGAGGAGGAGATCCTGGCCGGCTTCGCCGCGTATTACGTGACTCCTGAGCCCTGATCGCGCCCGGGGCCGGTGATCCGGCCCCGTACATCCCGATGCCCGGTGGCCGTGCGCCCGCTCATTCGGTGATCGTGCGCCCGCTTGTCGGTGATCGTGCGCCGCTCGTCCGGTGATCCGGTCCCCTCCGTCCGTTCTTGCCGGGAAAGTTCTGGCCTTGGCCTGCCGCTGCGTCACCGTGTGTGGCGAGAGGCGCCCTCTCGCGGTCGATACCGGGTTGTGTCCTTACGGCGGGCCGTCACAGGCCGGAGTCGCTCCGGCCTCCGGTACGCTCCATGGGGTGCGAGAGGTTGTGAGGCGCGAGGGTTGCGGTGTCGCCAGGACGGCGGCCCCGGGACCGAGAATGTGCGCCGCTCGCGCGGTACGAAGGCGCCGTGCGCGCCCATGTTCGACTCCCCGCGGCGCGCGTCGCACAGTATGCAGCACGCGTACTCCTTCGCGCTGGAATATGCCCGAAGCGCTTGTTGCGGTGACTGTACGTCAACCATGCTGTGTCGCAAGGAAATCACGTTCAGTGATCCTGTCGAGGACCTTGTCGAGGCGCGAGGCGATGTGTCCGCCGGTTCGGATGGTGTGAGCGGTGCAGGTGCTTCAGGTTCAGTTGGAGGTCGGGGCCGATCCGGCCGAGGTGGGCCGTGCCCGTCGTTGGGCGCGCTCCCGGCTCGTCGGCTCCGGTATAGGGGACGACGAACCGGTCGCGGAGACCTTGATCCTGCTCATCTCGGAGCTGGTCACCAACGCCGTGGTGCACACCGGCTGTCCGGCCGTGCTGCGGATGCTCTTCGGACTCGGCGCGGCCGAGGCGGGCACCGTACGGGTCGAGGTCGCCGACACCAGCGCCGCGCCGCCGCGTCCGCGCCACGCGGACGGTGAGGACACCAACGGGCGCGGTCTGGAACTGGTCGACGGACTCGCCGACCGATGGGGCTGGCAGCCGGAGGGCGCGGGCAAGCGCATCTGGTGCGAGGTGGACCGGCGTACGCCGGAGGCCGCACCGGGCGCATACGCCCCGGCCTCCGCGGTCTCCTCGGCCTCCTCCGCTTCCTCCTATGAGTCGTCCTCCTACAAGCCGGCCTCCCGCAAGCCGTCCCGCGCGGTACCGCGTCCCGCGTGACGCGCGAGCGCGCCGACCGTAGGCCTTTCGCTCGTGAGCCCATCGACCGCGAGCCCTCCGGCCGCAGTTGACGGGCTCCCGCCTTCCGCCGCCGCGCGGAACGTACGCCGGTAGACCGTCGGCGACACGCCCAGCGCCGACTGGAGGTGCTGGCGCATCGACTGCGCCGTACCGAAACCCGCGTCCCGCGCCACTTGGTCGACCGAGAGATCGGTCGACTCCAGCAGCTGTCTGGCCCGTTCGACGCGCTGCTGCACCAGCCACTGGCCGGGGCTGATGCCCGCCTCCTCACGGAACCGGCGCGTGAACGTCCGTACGGACATGGACTCCTGCTCCGCCATGTCGCGGAGCTGGATCGGCTCATGGAGCCGGGCGAGCGCCCAGCTCCTCGCGGTGGCGGTGGTCGCGAGCTGCGGTTCGGGAATCGGGCGCCGGATGTACTGCGCCTGGCCGCCGTCCCGGTGCGGCGGTACGACCGTACGGCGCGCGACATCGTTGGCGACCGCCGTGCCGTGGTCGCGGCGCACCATGTGCAGACAGAGATCGATCCCGGCGGCCACTCCGGCCGAGGTCAGTACGTCACCGTCGTCCACGAACAGGACGTCCGCGTCGACCTTGATCCGCGGGAACAGCCCCTGGAAATGGGCGGCATGGGCCCAGTGGGTGGTCGCCGGGCGGCCGTCCAGAAAGCCCGCGGCGGCCAGCACATAGCTGCCGGTGCAGATGGAGACCATCCGGGTGTCCGGCCGCAGATGGGCGAAGGCGGCGGTGAGTTCCTCGGTGAGCACGCCTTTGGTGTAGACGGGACCGAGTCTGTGGGAGGCGGGCACGATCACGGTGTCGGCGGTGGCGAGCGCCTCGGGACCGTTCTCGACGAGGATCGAGAAGTCCGCGTCGGTACGGATCAGGCCCGGCGACCGCACCGAGCAGGTGACGATCTCGTACAGCGGCCTGCCTTCGGAGTCGCGGGCGCGGCCGAAGATCCGCTGAGGGATGCCCAGTTCGAAAGGGATCAGCCCTTCGAGGGCGAGGACGACGATCCGGTGCGACGGGCGGTACGGGCCGGACGAGTCCTGCATGGGGGTGCTCCTGTCGGATGGCGGCGGTCCGCTTCGTGGATGCTTCTTGGAGGTCCGGACCACGTCTTGATCAGAGGGCTGCGCAGGGCGGAGTGGCGGCGCGTGGGGTGCCGTGAGGACGCATGGCCCGATCGTAGCGAATGCTGTCCCTCGGGCCACTCGTAAGGGCTGTTCCGTCCATCGATCCTGTCTGACGTGACACAGTCGACCGAACTTCCCGCCCAGGACGACGCGGCGCGATCATACGGCGCCCCGGGCGCTTCCCGTACGACCGGCGCTCCTCGTGCGCCGCGTGCGCCTCGTACGCCCGGACGTATCCACCGGGCGTGGTTCGTCGCCGTCGTGGCCTTTGTGACGATCATCGGCGCCGCGGCCTTCACCTCGCTTCCCGGTCTGCTGATCGACCCGCTGCATACGGAGTTCGACTGGTCCCGGGGCACGATCGGCTTCGCGGTCTCGGTCAATCTGGCGCTGTACGGGCTGACGGCGCCGTTTGCGGCGGCGCTGATGGACCGGTTCGGCATCCGCCGGGTCGTGGCCGTGGCGCTGACCGTCATCTCGGCCGGATCGGTGCTGACGGTCTGGATGACCGCGGCCTGGCAACTGGTGCTGTACTGGGGCATTCTGGTCGGCCTCGGCAGCGGCTCGATGGCGCTGGCCTTCGCGGCGACGGTGACCAACCGCTGGTTCGTGGCGCGGCGCGGTCTGGTCACCGGGATACTCACCGCGGCGGGCGCCTCAGGGCAGCTGGTGTTCCTGCCGCTGCTCTCCTGGCTGGTGGAGCACCATGGCTGGCGGCCGGCCGCGATCACGGTCTCGCTGGCGGCGCTGGCGGTGGTCCCGTTCGTCTGGCTGCTGCTGCGGGACCATCCGGCGGACGTGGGCCTGCCCGCGTACGGCGCGGAGGAGTTGGTGGCCAAGCCCGCGCCGGTGCCGGGCGCGGCGCGGCGGGCGGTCTCGGTGCTGGTGTCGGCGGCGCGTACGGGGCCGTTCTGGCTGCTGGCCGGTACGTTCGCGATCTGTGGCGCCTCCACGAACGGCCTGGTCAAGACCCACTTCGTACCGGCGGCGCACGACCACGGCATGCCGATCACGGCGGCGGCGTCGCTGCTCGCGGTGATCGGTGTCTTCGATGTGGTCGGCACGATCGCCTCGGGCTGGTTCACCGACCGCTTCGAGGCGCGCCGGCTGCTGGCGGTGTACTACGCCCTGCGCGGTGTCTCGCTGCTCTTCCTGCCGATGCTGCTGGCGCCCTCGGTCCATCCGCCGATGCTCTTCTTCATCGTCTTCTACGGCCTGGACTGGGTCGCGACGGTCCCGCCGACGATCGCCCTGTGCCGCGAGCACTACGGCGAGGACAGCGCGATCGTCTTCGGCTGGGTCCTCGCCTCGCACCAGGTGGGCGCGGCGGTCGTGGCCTTCGCGGGCGGTCTGGCCCGGGACGTCTTCGGCTCCTACGACGTGGTCTGGTACGCCTCGGGCGCGCTGTGCGCGGCGGCGGCGCTGATGGCCCTGGTCATCCGCCGCCCTCCTCCGCTGCCGCGGATGCCGGCCACGCCGTAGGCGGCAGTGGCGAGTGCTGGTCGGAGGCTTGGAATGCCTGGATGACGAAGCCCGCGAAACGTCTGGAGGCCATGACCCGGGTCGTGGTCGTGGTGGCGTGGATCCCCTTGTTCGCCATGAGCATGAGAATCAGATCGTCCAGGACGAAGTCAGGGCGCAGGTGTCCGGCTTCCTTGGCGCGGTGGGCCAGTCCGGCAACTGATTTCAGTGTGTACTCACGGCCCGCGGCGAGGTCCGTCGTGCTCGGAAAGGCCGACATAAAGGCTTCGGTGAAGCCCCGGTCCCGTGCGTGCAGCTCGCAGATCTTTTCGATCACCAGGCAGAGGCCACGCCAGGGATCAGGATCGGCACACCCCTCGTCGACGATGGCGCGACACGCGCGCAACTGGTCCGCGAAGGCTTCGGTGACCAGCGTCTGCTTGGTCGGGAACCGGCGGTACAGGGTGGCGGGTCCAACCCCGGCGCGCCGCGCGATCTCCCGCATCGGCACGTTCAGACCCTGGGTGGAGAACAGCGCACGGGCCGCGTCGAGGACGCGTTCGCGATTGTCCATGGCGTCGGAGCGCAGAGTGTGAGGCAAAGGGTCGGTCACCGCTCTCACTTTACCTAAACGGACGGGGGCGTCCGTTAGCGTTCCGGACGCAGAGATTTCGCAAGCCGGTGAGGGCCGTTGGCGTGTGCGGCGGATGGCCGCTCCTGCCCGGTCCGAGAAGATGGAGACCACGTTGAAGGCAGTTCTGATCCGAACGTACGGAGGTCCCGAAGGTCTGGCGGTCGTCGACCTCCCCGCCCCCGTACCCGCTGCCGGACAGGTGCTGATCGCCACCGAGGCGGTGGGCGTGGGTGGTGTCGACACCGTGATCCGGAGCGGGGCTCTGGCCGCCTACGGCTTCAAGGAGGGCCACATCCCGGGCGGCGAGGTGGCGGGCACCGTCACCGCGGTCGGTGACGGCGTCGACGCGTCGTGGATCGGCCGGCGGGTGTGGGGATTCACCGGCACGGGCGGAGGCTACGTCGAACAGGCCGTCGCACCGGTCGAGGAGGTGCTTCCGCTGCCCACGAACCTGTCCGCCGTCGACGCGGTGACGCTCGGCGGTTCCGGTGTGGTGGCCCACTTCGGGCTTCGCCATGCCCATTTCGCTCCCGGGGAGACAGTCCTGGTGCGCGGCGCGGCCGGCAGCATCGGGATCATGGCAGTGCAGCTCGCGGCTCGTGGTGGTGCCGCCGCGGTGGCGGTCACGACGTCGTCGGCCGAGCGCGGCGAGCGGCTGCGCCGTCTTGGTGCGACCCATGTGCTGGACCGCTCCGGCGAAGGAGGGAAGGAGGCTCCTGCGGGCTATGACGTCATCCTCGACGTTGTGGCCGGTGGGGACATGCCGTCGTTCTTCGACAGGCTCAACCCGAACGGCCGCATGGTGGCCGTGGGCGTGGTCGCGGGTCAGCCGCCGGCGGACTTCGGTACGAGGATGATGGCGGCGTTCCAGAAGTCGATGTCTTTCGCGACTTTCAGCACCGACACCGTCACCGGAGCCGACCGGCGTGCCGTGCGGAGCGAGCAGTTCGCCGCGGCGAGCCGCGGTGAGATCGAAACAGTGGTGCACGAGCTGCTGCCGCTGGACGGAGCCGTGCTGGCGCACCAGAAGATGGACGCGGGCGAGGTCTTCGGACGGATCGTGCTGACGCCGTAGCCCCCGCGACCGTACGGCCCGGTCGGGAGCAGCCCTGTGGTCCACGCCGAGTGCTGTGGCCGGCGGGGGCCGACAAGGGCCGACCGCAAGCTGATCGACTTCCTGGGTGGGTGTCAGGCCTGGCGGGACAGGGCTTTGGCTATGCGGTGGGCGTCGATGGAGAGTTCTCGGAGCATGCCGCTGATCGGGTTGGTGAAGCCGGTGAAGTAGAGGCCCGGGGCGTGGGGCGGGGTGTGGGGGCCTTGGGTGAGGGGGCGGCCGGTGGGGGAGAGGACGTTCAGTGGGCCCAGCAGAGGCTCCAGCGCGCGCTCGTAGCCCGTGGCCGCTATGACCACCTCCGGTGTGATCCGGGTGCCGTCGGCCAGGACGACCTTGTTCTGCTCGAAGGACTCGACCGCCGCCACCGGCTCGACCCGTCCCTCCCGTACCGCGTCGATCAGCCCTACGTCCTGTACCGGGATCGCGCCCTGGCGTACCCGCGTGTACAGGCCCGTGTCCGGGCGTGGCAGGCCGTGGGACGACAGGTCCGGGACGGCGATCCGGGCCAGCACCCAGCTCGCGCCGTCGACCAGCCGGGCCGGCAGCCGGCGGACCAGGATGCCCGTCGACTGGGCCGGCCAGCCCGCCGTGGAGCGCCGCACGATGTGCGGGACCGTACGGACGGCGAGGCGCACCCGTGCCGCGCCGCCCTCCACGAGATCGACCGCGATCTCCGCGCCCGTGTTGCCGACGCCCACCACCAGCACGTCCTTGCCCGCGTAGGGCCGCGCGTCGCGGTACTCGCTCGCGTGCAGCAGCTCGCCGTCGTAGGTCTCCCGGCCGGGCCAGGACGGCACCTTCGGCGTGTGGTTGTAGCCGGTCGCCACGACGACCGCGCGCCCGGTCAGCTCCCGTCCGCCCGTCGCGTGCAGCAGCCAGCCGGAGCCGTCCGGTGAGCGCTCGACACGGGTGACCTCGACACCGGTGACGATCTCCAGCCGGTGGTACTCCGCGTACTTCTCCAGATAGCGGACCACATCCGCGCGGGCAACCCACCGTCCGAAGGAACGCGGCATCTTCAGGCCCGGCAGGGCGGAGTGGCGGCGGGTGGTGTGCAGCCGCAGCCGGTCGTAGTGGCCGCGCCAGGAGGCTCCGACGGCGTCGGACTTCTCCAGTACGACGGCCCGTACGCCTCGTTCACGCAGTACGGCGGCGACGGCGAGCCCGCCCGGGCCGCCGCCAATGACATACACGGGACGGTCCTCGGTGCGGTCGAAATCGTCGGGCATGAAAGCTGAGCGTAATCGGAACATCACATGGTGGGTATCGGTCAAGACGGGAAATCGGTTGCGAATCGATCACGCTCAAAGGGGATGCGGGGAGGCCGTGGCTGTTCCGGTGCCGTGCCGATCTCCGGTGTCAGAGTTACGGCCAGAGCAACTCCCGTACCCAGCCGTCCCCTTCGCGCCGGTAGCGCAGCCGTACGTGGCGTCTGCGCGCGTCTCCCTGGAAGAACTCCACCTCGTTCGGCACCAGAACGTACGCCGTCCACGACGCCGCCTCCGCGTCCGGCTCGCGCCGTGCCCGCTCCCATGCCGCCTCGCTCGCCCGCGCCAACTCCTCCGCCGAGCCCAGCACTTCGCTCTGCCGTCCCACCAGCGCGGAGGCCAGCGCGCCCGTCGAGCGCACCCGCAGATCCGCGACGCTCTCCTCGCGGCCGGCGCTGTGGACGGTGCCCCGGATCCGTACGGCGCGGGCCCGGGCCGGCCAGTAGAAGCCGAGCGCGGCCTCGGGACGGGCGGCCAGCTGCCGGCCCTTGCGGCTGGTCGCGTGGGTGGCGAAGTGCCAGCCGCGGCCGTCCGCGTCGTGCAGCATCAGTGTCCGTACATCGGGCCGGCCGTGCTCGTCGGCGGTCGCCAGCGTCATGGTGTGCGGCTCGGGCTGCCCGGCCGCGACCGCCTCGGTGAACCATCGCCGGAACAGCGGCAGCGGCTCCTCGGGCGCGGTGGCCGGATCGAACACGGGCAGCCGCTCCATGTCCCAGACCGGCTGGTCGCGCAGCAGGGCGCGGAAGGCCTCCTGCTCGTGGTCCTGCTCGTGGTTCGGTTCCTGGTTCCGCTCATGGTCGTTCACGGGCGCCGCTCAGCCCCCCGGCTCTTGGTGCGTAAGAAACGGTAAGAAACGCAAGAAACAGAAGTGGTCCGGATACGGGAGCGCCGACAGGGATCAGAGGTCTGATCCGCCGTCGGCGTGACAGGACAGTGAGGGCACGCCCGTACCGTGCCCGCCGGCCGATGCGCCGGCTCGCTCGGCGGCCTACTTCGTGGGCTTTCTGCCGGTGATGCCGAGATGGACCAGGAGCGCGAGATTCGGCTTCAGCTCGGCCTGCTTCACGCCCCAGCTCTGGAAGTTCTTCTGGTGCGAGGCCACCGAGGCGAGCATCACGACCAGCGAGCCCGCCAGCGCCGCCGGGCTGACGTCCTTGTCGATCCTGCCCTTCGACTGAAGCTCCTTCACGGACTCCGTAAGGGAGTTGGTGACGGAGTTGAGGATCTTCAGGCGGATCTTGTTGAACCGCTTGTCGCCCTCCGCCGCGCCCAGATCGACGACCCGGAGGATCGCGTCGTGCTTGCGCCAGAAGTCGAGGAAGCCCTCGACCAGGTCCTCCGACGTCTGCCAGCCGGCCTTGCCGGCCCAGGAGCGGTTGGAGACCAGCGCCGTCAACCCGGCGCCCTCCTTGGCCATTTCCTCGGCGATTTCGAGGACGGCGCCCTCGACGTCCGGAAAGTACTGGTAGAAGGTCGCGGGTGAAGTCCCCGCCCGCCGGGCCACGTCGATGACTTTGACGTCCCGGTACGGTGAGGAGCTGAGCATCTCGCCGAGGCAGTCGAGCAGCTTCTGCCGCGTCGCCTGCCCGCGCCGACCAGCCACTCGGCCGTCGACGGTGCGCACTTGTCCTGTCATGCCGTCAGCTTACCGAGGGGTGATCCGGGCGCGATTTGGCCGAGTGCAAATGGGGATCCGGCCATCTCTCGCACGGGTCGTGCGCGCGGACTGTCATCCCCAGGAGTGGACTGTCATCCCCAGGACTCACGTGCGGGTGAATAGTGTTATCAACAGCCTGTGGATAACTTCGGTGGATAACTCGGGGTGCCGAGGGCTTCACGCTGCGATAATCGAGCAATTGCGCTATTTCATCCGCTGCGGCCCGGGTCGCGGCCCATTAGGTTGACTGTGACGGGCACCACACGGCAGGTGCCATGCGCGGAAGGAGCCGGACATGGCCGCGTTCGCGGAATCCACGCCGTGCTGGGTGGATGTGTCGCTCCCCGATCTCGAAGCGGGCAAGCGCTTCTACGGCGAACTGTTCGGCTGGACCTTCGGCCAGGACAGCGGCGCGGCGTACGGACACTACCGCGCGGCGTACGGGCACTACACGGAGGCGTTCAGCGGCGGCAGGCGCGTGGCCGGTCTCGCCGCCAAGAAGGACGGCAGGATGCCCACCGTCTGGGGCGTCTACTTCGCCACCTCCGACGCCGTCGCGCTGATGGACCGGATCACCCGGGCGGGCGGCCGGACCGTACAGCCGCCGACGGCCCTGGGGCCGTTCGGTGTGATGGCGCAGGCCGCCGATCCGGCCGGCGCGGTCTTCGGGCTCTGGCAGTCGGAGGAGGGCTGGGGCTTCGAGAAGAAGGGCCTGCCGGGCTCGTTCTGCTGGACCGAGCTCTATACGCGGGACAAGGAGCGCGTCGATCCGTTCTACGAGACGGTCTTCGGCTTCCGTGGGACCGATCTGCCCGACTCCTCGGTCGACTTCCGCATATGGTCCCTGGCCGGTACGGAAGCTGCGGTGGCCGGCGCGGCCGACTCCGAGTCTGCGCAGGCCGGCATCGAGCCAGGGCCGGTCGGCGCGGAACCTGGGCCTGTCGGCGCCATCGGCGGACGCAGCGTCATTACGGACGCCTTTCCCGCGGCGATGCCGGCCCACTTCCTCGTCTATTTCTCCGTCAGCGACTGCGATACGACGGCGGGTACGGCCGTCCGGCTCGGCGGCCGTATCACCACGCCGCCGTTCGACATCCAGTACGGACGGATGGCCGCTCTGATGGACAACCAGGGCGCCGCTTTCGCCGTCCTCGCCGAGCCGGAACGGTGGCCGGAACGGTGATAAACGGGCGATCAGCGGTGAAGGTGTGACACATGTGGTGTCCGGATCGAGGCGAGACACCCCGATCCGCCCCCGGGTTCGCAACCGTTGCCTCAGGCAGGAAGAATCAGGGGGCACGGGGCCGTACCTTGGTGGCCCGTACGGGGAGGTGGCAGGCAAGTGGAGCAGCTTACGCAGCACGATCCGAGACGCATCGGCCCTTTCGAGGTGCTGGGACGGCTCGGGGCCGGCGGCATGGGGCTGGTCTATCTCGCGCGCTCGGCGTCGGGCCGCCGGGTGGCGATCAAGACCGTACGTACCGAGCTTGCCGAGGACCAGCTCTTCCGGGTCCGTTTCACGCGTGAGGTGGAGGCGGCGCGGGCCGTCAGCGGCTTCTACACCGCCGCCGTCGTGGACGCCGATCCCAGGGCCGCGGTGCCCTGGCTGGCCACCGCGTATGTGCCCGCTCCCTCGCTGGAGGAGATGGTCAACGAGTGCGGCCCGATGCCGGCGCAGGGCGTGCGCTGGCTGGCGGCGGGCATCGCCGAGGCGCTCCAGTCGATCCACGGCGCCAATCTCGTTCACCGCGATCTGAAGCCGTCGAACGTCCTGGTGGTGGAGGACGGGCCGCGCGTCATCGACTTCGGTATCGCCTCCGGTGTCTCCAACACCCGGCTGACGATGACCAATGTGGCCGTCGGCACTCCGGCGTACATGTCGCCCGAGCAGGCGCGGGACTCGCGGAGCGTGAAGGGCGCGAGCGATGTCTTCTCGCTCGGTTCGACGCTGGTGTTCGCCGCCACCGGACACGCGCCCTTCCACGGGGCGAATCCGGTCGAGACCGTCTTCATGCTGCTGCGCGAGGGACCGGATCTGGAGGGCCTGCCGGGCGAGCTGCGGCCTCTCATCGAGTCATGCATGCAGATGGACGCCGCGCGGCGCCCATCGCCCGCCGATCTCCAGGCCCAGCTCGCCCCGCATCTCTTC
>NZ_FMDK01000712.1 GCF_900091995.1 Streptomyces sp. MnatMP-M17 | reverse complement strand
TATGGCCGGCCGCCGCGATCACGGTGCGCTCGCCGCAGCGGGAGCAGAAGCGGTGCAGCCGCTGCCAGTTCTCCAGCGCCACGGCGTGCGCCATCAGGCCCGCGTCACGGGCGGAGAGCAGCAGGCCGGCCTCGCGCAGCCCGGCGGCCCGCGCCGACTGGTCGATCCGGCCCGGGAGCGAGTCCTTCTGGAGCGCGAAATAGCGGACGCCCTCCGCGTCCGTACCGAGGAAGTAGCGATGGGCCTCGGTCACGGGCGCCTCGAAGGACGGGATCATGACCAGTTCGGTACGGCCGTCCGGAGTGTCGTCGATCAGCACCTGGCCGCCCGACACCACGAAGACCCGGGTCGTCGGATGGCTCCACGCCGCCGCCAGCCATGCCTCGTCGAGCCGGTGGTGCGCCGCGCGGTCGATACCGCTGGGCGCGGTCAGGCCGATGGGTCGGTGTGCGGTGGCGTCACTGCTGATGGTGCTCACAGGTACTTCCAACTCCCCCGGATGGATTGGGTTTCTGATCAGCGGAGTGTGCGGCGAAGTCTTCGGCGGCGCGCTCGGCGCGCTCAGCGCAGGGCGGTGGCAAGGTCGCCCCAGAGGTAGGCCGTCGTTTCCACGCCCTTGAGCAGCAGGTCCAGTTCGACCTTCTCGTTCGGCGCGTGCCAGCCGTCGGACGGTACGGAGATGCCCAGGAAGAGGACGGGCGCGCCGAGCACGTCCTGGAGGTCGGCGGCCGGTCCCGAACCGCCCTCGCGGGTGAAGCGGACCGGTCGGCCGAAGGCGCGGCCCATGGACCGTACGACCGACTGGAGCGCGGGATGGTCCAGCGGAGTCAGACAGGGCCGGGTGGCCGCGCCGAAGCTGATCTTGTGCCGGATCCCGGCCGGGACACGGGCCTCGATCCAGTCGCGTACGGAACGCTCGACACGCTCCGGATCCTGGCCCGCGACCAGCCGGAACGACAGCTTGAGCTGGGCGGAGGACGGGATGATCGTCTTGCCGCCGGGGCCCTGGTAGCCGCCCGCGATGCCGTTGACCTCGGCGGTCGGGCGCGCCCAGACGCGCTCCAGGGTGGAGTAACCGGCCTCCCCGAGAGTGCCGTGGGACCTGGCCGTACGGAGCCACTCCTCCTCGGAGAAGGGCAGCTCCGCGAGGAGCGCGCGCTCGGTGTCGTCGAGCTCGGCGACGCCGTCGTAGAAGCCCGGGACGGTGACGCGCTCGTGCTCGTCGTGCAGGGCGGCGACAAGACGGGCGGCGACGGTGGCCGGATTCGGGACGGCGCCGCCGAAGGAGCCGGAGTGGATGTCCTGGTCGGGGCCGTACAGCTCGATCTCGCAGTCGGCCAGGCCGCGCATACCGGTGCAGACCGTCGGCGTGGACTCGGACCACATGCCGGTGTCGGAGACGATCACCGCGTCGGCGGCCAGCCGGTCCGCGTGCCGCTCGGCCAGGGCGCGGAAGTGCGGAGAGCCCGACTCCTCCTCGCCCTCGATGAGGAGCTTGAGATGGACGGCGGGAGTGGTACGGCCGGTGGCGGCGAGATGCGCCCGTACCCCGAGCGTGTGGAAGAACACCTGTCCCTTGTCATCGGCGGCGCCGCGCCCGTACATCCGGCCGTCCCGTACGACGGGCTCGAAGGGATCCGTGTGCCAGCCGTCCTCGCGGGCGGCCGGCTGGACGTCGTGGTGGCCGTAGACCAGCACGGTGGGAGCGTCCGCGTCGGCGGAGGGCCACTCGGCGAAGACGGCGGGCGCGCCCGGAGTGTCCCAGATCTCGGCGACCGGGAAGCCGGTCTCCTTGAGCTTCTCGGCGAGCCAGTCGGCGCTGCGCCGTACATCGGCGTCGTGGTCGGGCTGTGCCGATACGGACGGAATGCGCAGCCAGTCGGCGAGGTCGTCGAGGAAAGCCGCGCGGTGGGTGCGGATGTACGTACGGACGACGCTGTCCGGGGTGTCGCTCATGATGTCGAGCCTAACGGGCTCCGGGAGCGGTCCGGTCTGCCGGTTCCTGGGATCCCTCGTCCGTGGGCATGTCGGCGTCCGGGCCTGGCGGGCCTCCGGTCAGGACGCGTTCCAGCTCCGGGCGGCCGGGAAGGCGCTCGGGACGTACGACCTCGCCGGTCCGTACGTAGAGGAACGCGGCCGTCACGGCCGTCAGCGGAAGACCGTGCTGCTCGGCCCAGGCGAGCCGGTAGACGGCAAGCTGGAGAGGGTCGGCGGTACGGGCCCGGCTGGTCTTCCAGTCCACGATCTCGTACGTGTACGTCTCCGAGCCGGTCTCCTGGTCGGTGCGGGCATGGCGGTAGACGGCATCGATACGGCCTCGGATCATCCGGCCCGCGAGAGTGAGATGGAAGGGCGCCTCCACGCGGTACGGCGTGCGCCGGGCGTACGGAGTGCGCTCGAAGGCCGCCTTGAGCGCGGCCAGATCACGCTCGTCGGCGATCTCCGGCTCGTCCTCCTCGCCGCCGGGCAGCTCGTCGGGGCCGAGCATCGGCAGCGGGAGCTCCTCGAATCTGGACTCCACCCAGGCGTGGAACCGCGTGCCTCTGCGGGCGGCGGGCTGCGGCGGACGCGGCATGGGCCGGGCCAGCTCACGGGCGAAACCGTCGGGATCGGCGGCGAGACGGAGGAGCTGGGAGGCGGAGAGGGACGGCGGTACGGGTACGTCGCGGACGGTGGCGCGGGCGCGCCGCAGCTCACCGGTGAGGGCGTCGAGATCGCGGTCCCAGGAGGCGAGCGTACGGAGCTCCTCGGGCGTGAGGCTCTCCCCCGCCCCGCCCCTTCCCGTAACCGGGGGCACGCCCCCGGGCT
>NZ_FMDK01000737.1 GCF_900091995.1 Streptomyces sp. MnatMP-M17 | reverse complement strand
GCTCCGCGCCGCTGACCGGTCCCGGCACCCGGGCCCGCTCCGCGCCGCGCGGTGCCAGCTCTCTGGCATCCGTACGCCGCCCGCGCCACGCCGACCGTATGGCGCGCAGCCCCTGCACCGAACCGACCACTTTCATCGAACGCACCAGTTCACGACCGTCCATGCTGCTCAGCCTGCCATCCGGGTTAGGTGCGTGGGGCATCGTTCAACTCCCGTTCACCCGTGGTCGGAGCACATATCTGCCCTGCCGACCATGGGTGACGAGACCTGGTGCGAGGGACGATCACATGGCATCGTCCGTGTCAGTCGCGTCACGCGCACACCCCGCACGTGCGCGCGACCGGCGCACACCAGCGTCGAGCACGAAGCGACGAGTACACCAGCGCCGTACATCGGTGCCGAGCCCGCCGGGAGCCGACCCATGACCGCAGCAGCAAGCCCAGCCCCTCTCTGGCGGCCGGATCCCGGCCGTATCGCCGCAGCGCGTGTCACCCGCTTCCAGGCCTGGGCGGCCGAGCGGTACGGAGCCCCGGCCGAGGGCGGCTACGCGGCGCTGCACCGCTGGTCCGTCGAGGAGCTCGACACCTTCTGGAGAGCCGTCGCCGACTGGTTCGACGTACGTTTCTCCACTCCGTACAGCCGTGTCCTGGGCGATCGCACCATGCCGGGCGCCGAGTGGTTTCCCGGCGCCACCCTCAACTACGCCGAACACGCCTTGCGTACGGCCGAGGATCCGGCCCGCGCCCATGAGCCGGCCATCTTGTACGTGGACGAGACACACGAACAGATCACGTTGAGCTGGTCCGAACTACGGCGCCAGGTGATCTCCCTCGCCCGGGAACTGCGCGCCCTCGGTGTGCGCCCGGGCGACCGGGTCAGCGGCTATCTCCCCAACATTCCGCAGGCGGCCGTCGCGCTGCTCGCCACCGCCGCCGTCGGCGGAGTCTGGACCTCCTGCGCGCCCGACTTCGGCGCGCGCAGTGTTCTGGACCGCTTCCAGCAGGTCGAACCCGTCGTGCTGATCACTGTCGACGGCTACCGCTACGGCGGCAAGGAACACGACCGTACGGGGACGGTCGCCGAGCTCCGCCGGGAGCTGCCCACCTTGCGCGCCGTCGTCCATGTCCCGCTCCTGGGTACGCCGGCCCCGGAGGGAGCTCTCGAATGGTCGGCCCTCACCGCGGGCAGCGCGCCCGCCGGCAGGGCAGGTGCCGAGGACGGTGGCGGTGCCGAGGACGGAGGCAGGGGAGACGGCGACGTCTTCGAGCAGGTTCCCTTCGACCATCCGCTATGGGTTCTCTACTCCTCCGGTACCACCGGACTGCCCAAGGCGATCGTCCAGTCCCAGGGCGGCATCCTCCTGGAGCACTTCAAACAGATCGGCCTCCACTTCGACCTCGGTCCCGAGGACCGCTTCTTCTGGTACACCTCCACCGGCTGGATGATGTGGAACTTCCTCGTCTCCGGTCTGCTCACCGGCACCACGATCGTGCTGTACGACGGCAGCCCCGGCTATCCCGCCGTCGACGCCCAGTGGGGCGTGGCCGAACGGACCGGCACCACCGTCTTCGGCACCTCCGCCGCGTATGTCATGGCCTGCCGCAAGGCGGAGGCGCATCCTGGCCGCGACCATGATCTCTCCCGCGTCAAATGCGTCGCCACCACCGGCTCACCACTGCCGCCCGACGGCTTCCGCTGGCTCCACGACGATGTGGCCGAGGATCTGTGGATCGCCTCCGTCAGCGGCGGTACCGATGTGTGCAGTTGTTTCGCCGGAGCCGTCCCCACCCTTCCCGTTGAGATCGGTGAACTCCAGGCGCCCTGTCTGGGCACCGACCTCCAGGCCTGGGACCCACAGGGCAAACCGCTCATCGGCGAGGTCGGCGAACTGGTCGTCACCAATCCGCTGCCGTCCATGCCGGTGCGCTTCTGGAACGATCCCGACGGCAGCCGCTACCGCGACAGCTACTTCGAGATGTTTCCCGGCGTCTGGCGCCACGGTGACTGGATCACTCTCACCGACCGCGGCTCGGTCGTCATCCACGGCCGCTCCGACTCCACCTTGAACCGCCAGGGGGTCCGGATGGGCTCCGCCGATATCTACGAAGCCGTCGAACGCCTTCCAGAGATCCGTGAATCCCTGGTCATCGGCCTGGAGGAGCCGGACGGCGGATACTGGATGCCGCTCTTCGTCCATCTCGCACCGGGCGCCGTCCTCGACGACACACTGCGCGCACGGGTCAAGGAGACAATCCGTGAGCGGCTCTCGCCACGCCATGTTCCCGACGAGATCATCGAAGTCCCGGGCATCCCGCACACCTTGACCGGCAAGCGCATCGAAGTCCCGGTCAAACGCCTCCTCCAGGGCACGGCACTGGACAAGGCCGTCAACGAGGGCTCCGTCGACAATCTCCAACTGCTGCGCTTCTACGAGGACCTCGCCCGCACTCGTCACTGACCGTTGTCAGACCCCCCGGTTACGGTGAGTGAGCAGTGACCGACAGCACTCAGGGGGAGACATGGCGCACACCGAGCGGCACCAGCACCAGCAGACCGGACAGCGGCAGCGCACCGGCGGCACGGAGAGGCCCGGGCCCGCCGGGCCAGGACCACGGCGGACGGCCAGGACCACACGGCGCAGACTGCGCCGCGAAGTCCCCAGCACCGTCGGCCTGCTCGCCGACGAGCAGGACTTCACCGCGATGCGGCGCTACGCCACCTTCACCTTCGACGACCATGCCGCCTATCTGCGGCAGATCGACGGACTGCTCGCATCCCTGGCGTCCCGGGGCGTGCACACCACCGTCGGTCTCTTCGATCCCGAGGAGTTCGCGGAGTACTGCGCGGAGAGAGGACTCGACCCGGACTCCGCGGCCAGCCGCAGCCGCTTCACGGCCACGCTCCCAGGAAGCGGAGCCGCCGTCGCCTACGCGGGCCAGCCCATCGACCAGCTGGTGCCACTGCTGATCAGCACCGCCGTCCGCAGGGCGACCTGGGAGTACGCGACGACGGTCCTCGCCGACCTCGGGGAGTGCGCCGACTGCGGACAGGACATCGGACGCGCGGCCTTCGACCGTGCCTCCCACATCCTGCTGAGACTTCTCGAAGCGGCGGGATCCGGCACACACCATCTCGTCTCCAGCGTTCCCGCCGCCGGCGAACAACTCCTCGCCGTCCTCCACATCGACAGTCCCGAAGGAGCGCCCGTGCTGCTCGGCTCCTCCGAAGGAGCCGAATTCGTCAGCGTGCTGGCCCTGGGCATCGCCCTGGAGAGCCCCGGCGGAGTCGTGCTGCGTACGACAGGACCCGGCACCGGCACGCCCGACCGGCTGCACGGCTGGCGACTGGACCGCGGCGAGCTCGTCCCGCTCACCGAGGCCGAGGTCTTCAACGCCTACTGCACCGACGCGGACACCGGAGAGCCGCTCTCCCCGGAACCGGGCGTGGAGTACCGCGCGGGATTCGACCTCGGCCTCGACGACACCGGCACCCACCACTGAACGCGGAAGGGGCTTCCCGTCGCACACCACGACGCGAAGCCCCTTCCCCCGGATCACTCGCCGGACAGCACCGCCTGCGCGGCCGTCCTGGCCTCGTCGGCGGTGTCCGCGGCCCGCGCGGCGGCGGCGGCACGCTCACACTGCGCCAGTGTGTGCTGCGCGAGCGCCGACCGTACATACGGAATCGACGCCGCGCCCATCGACAGCGAGGTCACACCGAGCCCGGTGAGCACACAGGCGAGCAGCGGATCGGAGGCCGCCTCACCGCACACACCACAGCTCTTGCCCTCGGCCCTGGCGCCCTCGGCCGACAGCGCCACCAGATCCAGCAGCGCGGGCTGCCACGGATCCTGCAACCGTGACACCGCGCCCACCTGCCGGTCGGCGGCAAAGGTGTACTGCGCCAGATCATTGGTTCCCAGCGAAAGGAACTCCACCTCTTGGAGAATGGAGCGCGACCGCAGAGCGGCCGACGGAATCTCCACCATGGCACCGAATTTCGCGCTCAGCCCGGCCTCACGGCAGGCGTCCGCGAACGCCTTCGCGTCCGTACGGTCCGCCACCATCGGCGCCATGACCTCCAGATGCACCGGAAGCCCCTGGACGGCCTTCGCCAGCGCGGTCAACTGCGTCCGCAGCACCTCGGGATGGTCCAGCAGAGTCCGCAGACCGCGCACTCCCAGCGCCGGGTTCGGCTCGTCGGCCGGAGTGAGGAAGGCCAGCGGCTTGTCCGCGCCGGCGTCCAGCACGCGCACGACCACCCGGCCCTCGGGAAACGCTTCGAGCACCGCGCGGTAGGCCTCGATCTGCTTCTCCTCCGACGGCGCCCGCTCGCTGTCGTCCAGAAAGAGAAACTCGGTACGGAACAGCCCGACGCCCTCGGCACCCGCTTCGAGGGCAGCCGACACATCCGCGGGACCACCGATGTTCGCCAGCAGCGGCACCGTATGGCCGTCCGATGTCGCACCGGGTCCGATGGAGGCGGACAGCGCGGCCTTCCGCGCGATCGCGGCCTGCTCGAGCTCGGCCCGCTTCGCCGCGCTCGGCTCGACGAAGATGTCACCGGTACTGCCGTCGACCGCGATCACCGTGCCCTCGGCCAACTCCTGCGCACCAGGCAGCGCGACCACGGCCGGCACACCGAGCGCACGCGCCAGAATCGCACTGTGACTCGTCGGCCCGCCCTCCTCGGTCACAAAACCCAGCACCAGAGCCGGGTCGAGCAACGCCGTGTCCGCGGGAGCCAGATCGCGGGCGATCAGTACATACGGCTCGTCGCTGTCCGGCACACCCGGCATCGGAACGCCCAGCAGCCGGGCGACGATACGATTCCGCACATCGTCCAGATCCGCGACCCGCCCGGCCAGATACTCCCCGGCATTGGCGAGCAGCGCGCGGTACGAGGCGAACGCGTCGTACACACCGCGCTCGGCGGTGCTCCCGACCGCGATCCGCCGGTCCACATCGGCCATCAGCTCAGGGTCCTGCGCCATCATCGCCTGGGCCTCAAGAACGCCCTGGGCCTCTCCGCCGGCCAGATTGCCGCGAGCGATCAGATCGGCCGCCACCGCGTCGACAGCCTGACGGGCCCGCCCTTGCTCGCGCTCCGCCTCCTCCGGCGCAATCTGCTTGGCCGGCGGTTCGAGCACCGCGGTTCCCATATGCCTGACCTCGCCGATCGCCACACCATGGCTGACCCCGACGCCTCGCAGCGTTGTCTCCATCTCACCCGTCTCCGGTTATGCGGCGATCCGGTCGCCGCGAGGGAAGTACGACAAGCGCTGCGCGCTCGTCCCTGACATACGGCATCGGCGTCACTGCCAGCCGAAGAGTGTGTCGCCGGTCTTCACTTCGCCGTCCTCCCGGACGTCGGAGAGCGAGTCGGCCGTGGCTTCGAGCGCCACGACGGGGCAGACCGGTGACTTGCCGGCCTCTTCGACGGCGACCGGGTTCCAGCGCACAACTCCCTGCCCGCGCGTGACCGTGTCTCCCTTGCTGACGAGCAGCTCGAATCCCTCACCGTTCAGCTGGACGGTGTCGATCCCCAGATGCGTCAGTACTCCACGACCGTCCGGGTCGACGACGACAAAGGCGTGCGGATGCAGCGACACCACGACACCGTCGACCGGAGAGACAGCCTCGCCCGGCTCCCGGACCGGATCGATGGCCATCCCGGGTCCGACCATCGCGCCGGCGAAAACCGGATCGGGTACAGCGCCGAGCCCGATGGCCCGGCCGGACAGTGGGGCGGTCACGGTGGTCATGGGGAGCCTCCCAGGAGGGCGGGGGATCGAGGCCGCCGTCACCGCCTGTGATGGGACGACGTGCTGTTCAGAAGGGTAAGTCATAGGAAGTGCCGGTTCCGCGGGAGACCAGCCGGTTGGCGGACCTCGCAGGAGACCGGAAACGATTTGCCTGTGTCGGTGGACGGCATGTAGGGTCGTACTCCTGCCTGGCCCCGGTGCGACTTTGAGTCGGGGGCCGGTGGCATCTATCAATTCTTGATCGTTCTTCGGACACCGCATCCGCATGCCTGCGAATCGGTGGTCAGGGAGAGGGAAAAGGACTGATAGAGTCGGAGACGCAAGACAGCAAGACCGAAGGGAAAAGCCCGGAGGAAAGCCCGTGAGGGTGAGTACGAAGGAAGCGTCCG
>NZ_FMDK01000220.1 GCF_900091995.1 Streptomyces sp. MnatMP-M17 | reverse complement strand
GGGACGGCGGGCCCCGAGCACCACCCGGTGGCCCGAGGCGGCCAGCCGCCGGGCGGTGGCTTCGCCGATACCGCTGCTCGCGCCTGTGATCAGGACGACCTTGCTGGGAGAGACGGCACTGCCGGGGGAGAGGACGGGAGAGACGGCCGGGGCGTTCATGAGGATCCTTCGGGGAAGCGGAAACGGGTCCGACGGGTACGCGGTGGTGATCGCGCCGTGCGCTCCGAGCGTGCAACGGATCGAGCCGCCGGGGGAGGGCGAGGCTTCCTGGGTGTGCCACACCCAGGAACGGCGACCGGGGGAGGCGGCCAGGCACCAGCGGCTGAGCACTACTAGGCCCTGTCCGGCGGCGTACGCTTTCCGGATGAGCGGTTCCGAACTGGGGGAATTCCTGCGCGCGTCGCGCGCTACTCAGCCCCGCCGAGGTGGGACTGCCCGGTTCCGGCGCGCGCCGGGTGGCCGGGCTGCGGCGCGAGGAGGTTGCCGTACTCGCCGGAGTCAGTGCCGACTACTACGCCCGCCTGGAACAGGGCCGCGAACGGAGCCCCTCGGGCCAGGTCGTCGACGCCATCGCGCGGGCGCTGTGCCTGGACATGGACGCCCGCTGGCATGCCTACCGCCTGGCCGGTCTTGTACCGAAGCCGACGCCCTCCGCCCGTACCGGCCAGGACCGCACCGACGAGGTGGACCCCGCGCTGCTGCGGCTCATGGACGCTTTCCCCGGGGCGGTCGCCTATGTCGTCAACCGCCGTCTCGATGTCCTCGCCTCGAACGCGCTGGCCAAGGCCCTGCTCTCCCCGCTGGCGGAGCCGCGCCGCATGGTCCGCTCCGTCTTCCACGATCCGGCCGCGCGCGAACTGTTTGTCGAGTGGCCGACCGTCGCACGTGACACGGTCGAGGCGCTGCGGCTGGCGGCGGGGGAGGACCGGGGCGATCCCGGGATCGCCGGGCTTGTACGGGAACTCCTCGGCAGCAGCGAGGAGTTCGCGGCACTGTGGCGGGAGCACCGGGTCAGTGGCCTCGGCCGCAAGACCAAGATCTTCCAGCATCCGGACGCGGGCCGGATCACACTCACCTACCAGACCTTCGATGTCCAGCACACCCCCGGCCAGCATCTCCTCGTCGGCACGCCGCCCCCGAACGCCCCGGACGCCGACTCCCTCACACTTCTGGCCTCCATGCGTGCCTAGGGCCTCTCGTTTGGATCTTGCCGGGCCAAACGAAAGACCCTAGGGCTGTGTCCTCAAGCCTGACCCTGAGGGCGGGTGGGAGCCCGAGGGCGGGTGGGAGCGCTCTCACAGCGCTAGAGTCCAGCGCCATGCGCGTACTCTTCGCCTCGACCGAGGGATCCGGGCACTTCAACCCGCTCGTACCGTTCATCGACGCCTGCGTCGCACGCGGGGACGAGGTGCTCGTCGTCGGGCCGCCCAAGCTGGAGGCGCGGCTCGGTGAGCGCGGGCAGCCGTACCGGATCGGCGGGGGGGGGGGGGGGGGG
>NZ_FMDK01000645.1 GCF_900091995.1 Streptomyces sp. MnatMP-M17 | reverse complement strand
GGCCGTCCGCGACGGTGACTCCACCGCTCCGGCGGCCGACTCCGGTGCGGCGGTGCCCTTCCACGGCACGCACCAGGCCGGTATCGCCACCGCCGTCCAGGACCGGCTGCACTTCGCCGCGTTCGATGTGACCACCGAGGACCGCGCGGAACTGGCCCAGTTGCTCAAGGACTGGACCCGGGCCGCCGAGCGCATGACGGCAGGGCACGCGGTGGGCGAGGGCGCGTACGGCGGGCTCGCCGAGGCGCCGCCCGACGACACCGGTGAGGCACTCGGCCTCAAGCCGTCCCGGCTGACTCTGACCATCGGCTTCGGCCCTTCGCTCTTCGCCGAGGACCGCTTCGGTCTTGCGGAGCGGCGCCCGGCCGCGCTGGTCGAGCTGCCGAAGTTTCCCGGCGACAATCTCGATCCGGCGCGCGGCGGCGGCGATCTCTGTATCCAGGCCTGTGCGGACGATCCGCAGGTCGCCGTGCACGCGATCCGCAACCTGGCCAGGATCGGCTTCGGGAAGGTCGCGGTGCGCTGGTCGCAGCTCGGCTTCGGCAAGACGTCGTCGACCACTCCGCACGCCCAGACGCCACGTAACCTCTTCGGTTTCAAGGACGGCACCAGCAATGTCGACGGCACCGACACGGCCGCTCTGGACAAGCATGTCTGGGTGCCGGAGAAGACCGGTCCCGCCTGGTTGACGGGCGGTTCCTATCTGGTCGCCCGCCGGATCTCCATGCGGATCGAGTCCTGGGACCGTACGTCGCTCCAGGAGCAGGAGAACGTCTTCGGCCGGGACAAGGGCGAGGGCGCGGCGGTCGGCAAGGCGCGCGAGCACGACAAGCCCAGTCTGAAGGCGATGCTGCCGACGTCACACGTACGACTGGCGCACCCGGACTCCCATCACGGCGTGCGGATGCTGCGGCGCGGCTACTCCTTCACGGACGGAACGGACGGTCTGGGCCGGCTCGACGCGGGCCTGTTCTTCCTGGCCTACCAGCGTGACGTACGGGACGCGTTCATCCCCGTACAGCGCTCCCTGGCGCGCTTCGACGCGCTCAACGAATACATCCAGCACGTGGGTTCAGCGGTCTTCGCGATCCCGCCGGGCGTCCGGGACAAGGACGACTGGTGGGGCCGGGCCCTGATCTCCTAGTCCACCGAAGGGAGTTCCGGCGTGTTCGGAAACTATCTGATCGGGCTGCGCGAAGGCCTTGAGGCCAGTCTCGTCGTCTGCATCCTCGTCGCGTATCTGGTGAAGACGGAGCGGCGCGACGCGCTGCGTCCGATCTGGATCGGTATCGGCGTCGCGGTGGCCCTCGCGCTCGCCTTCGGCTTCGGGCTCGAATTCGGCTCGCAGGAGCTGACGTTCGAGGCGAAGGAGGCGCTCGGCGGCTCGCTGTCGGTCCTCGCCGTGGTGCTGGTGACCTGGATGGTCTTCTGGATGCGGCGCACGGCCCGGCATCTGCGCTCGGAGCTGCACACCAGGCTCGACGCGGCGCTCCAGATGGGCACGGGCGCGCTGGTGGCCACGGCCTTTCTGGCGGTGGGCCGGGAAGGGCTGGAGACGGCTCTGTTCGTCTGGGCGTCGGTCCGTGCCTCCTCGGACGGTACGCACGCGCCGCTGATCGGTGTGCTGCTCGGTATCGCCAGCGCGGTGGTGCTCGGCTGGCTCTTCTACCGTGGCGCGCTCAGGATCAATCTGGCCAAGTTCTTCACCTGGACCGGCGGGATGCTGGTGATCGTCGCCGCGGGTGTGCTCGCGTACGGTGTCCACGATCTCCAGGAGGCGCGCTTCCTGGGCGGACTGCCGGACAAGGCCTTCGACATCAGCACGACGATTCCGCCGGACAGCTGGTACGGCACCGTGCTGAAGGGCGTGTTCAACTTCCAGCCGGACCCGACGGTGCTTCAGGTCATTGTCTGGTGCCTGTATCTGATCCCGACGCTCGCCCTGTTCCTGGCCCCGGTAGGGTTCGGACGGTCAGTGAGGTCTCAGGAGCAGAAGCAGAAGGCGACCGATGAGCAGGCTGAGAAGGCCGATTCGGGCAGCGGCGGGGCTCGCGGCGGTGATGGTGCTGTCGCTGACGGCGAGCGGGTGCGTGACGGTGCACGGGGAGCTGGCGGTCGTACCGTCGGCGGAGCGAAGTGAGGCCGCGCGGGCGCTCGATGACTTCACCAACGCGTACAACAAGGCGGACAAGGCCTACGATCCGGCGCTCGACGCACCGTATGTGACGGGCGCGCTCGGCACGATCAACCAGGCCGGTCTCAAGGCCCGCAGCATCACGAACCCGGACGGCAACGCCGGCCATCAGCCGCTGGAACTGACCGACGCGAAGTTCACGATCCCCAAGAAGGCCGGCTGGCCGCGCTGGTTCGTCGCGGACACCAAGAGCAACCGCGACGCGGCCGGCGGCCCGTCCTTCAGGTGGCTGGTGGTCTTTCTGCGCGGCGGTCCCGAGAAGCGCTGGGAAGCCGCCTACCTGACGATCCTCTCGCCCGGCCAGGTCCCCGAGTTCAGGACGGACAAGGACGGCTGGGGCGAGGAGGTGAAGCCGGACAGCGCCTCGGTGTCGGTGGCTCCGGGCGAGCTGAGCGAGGAGTACTCCTCATATCTGTCGAGCGGCAAGCCCGAGCACTTCGCGGCCGGACCGCACACCGATGGATGGCGCAAGGAGCGCGCGGACAAGGCCCGGCTGCCCGGCCTCACCACGCAGTACGTGGACCAGCCGGTGGGCGAGGGCGACTTCGCGCCGCTGGGGCTGCGTACGGCGGACGGCGGTGCGCTGGTGTTCTTCGCCACGCGGTTCTTCGAGCGCCAGACGGCCGCGAAGAGCGTGCGGCTCCAGGTGAACGACGATGTGCGGGCGCTGCTGACCGGTGATGTGAAGGACACGATCACCAAGGAGTGGCTGTCCAGCCAGACGGTGCTGGTGCCGGCGAGCGGGGCCGCGGCCCCGGAGGTGGTGGTGGCGGGCCGCCTCCAGGGAGTCACGGCGGCGAAGGGCTCGTAGCCGGGCGAAGGCTCGTAGCTCCTGGGCCCGGTCGTGGGTGGAAGCCTCGCCGTCTCAGCGGCCCAGGGGCCAGGCCACCGCGTGGTGGTCCAGTTCCTCGTTCTCGCCCGCGTACCGCGCACACGCGTCGGTCAGGGCCTCCAGCAGCGTCAGCGGATCGGGCAGCGGATGCTCCGGGCCGCGCAGCCACCGTACGGACAGCTCGCCCGGGAGCCGGGCCGGCGGTACGAGGACATAGCTGCCGCGGCAGTGCCAGCGCAGCCCGGGATGCTCGTCCATGGTCTCGGGATGGCAGTCCAGTTCACAGGGCCACCACTCGTCCTCGTCCTCCGGAGTGCCTCGGGTGGCGGTGAAGAAGAGCATCCGGTCCTCGCCGGAGTCGGCCACCGGGCCCACCTCGATGGACTGCTCCAGCAGCCGTTCCAGCGCGCGGCTGCCGGCTTCCAGCGGTACGTCCAGCACATCGTGGACCGTGCCGGTCGCGGTGATGAAGTTGGCCTCGGGCTGATTGCGCGCCCAGCGCTCGATCTGTGCCCGGTCGGTCGTGGACTGGGTCTGCCAGGCGAAGGAGAGAGGGTGTCTTGCGGGCGTCGGACAGCCGATCCGCTCGCAGGAACATCGGAAGCCGACCGGATGCGCGGCCGGTGAGATGGGCATACCGGCATCAGCTACGGCGAGGAGCAGCGCCTCCCGGCCCGCCGCGTCACCGACGTCGAGCGCGGAGTCGCCCGCGCCCTTCTTGGGACGCCTGCGCAGCCACTGGGGAATCCTGCTCTCCGTGCCGCGGTAGCGGCCGAAATCGTCGCCCATCTATCCCCTCACACCTCGTGCTCGCCACTACGGACATTTCCATGGTCCCACCATCCTGCTCCTCGGGTGGACGTGCTTCCCCACCGGGGTATGTGTGCAAGGACCGTGGCACGACCGCGGCACGGGAGTCATTGCCTTGTATGTGCGGGTATGGGACGCGTCCGGGACGGCGGATCGGTGAGGCGGAGCCGGTGGAAACCGGACCGCCCGCCCCGTATGCCTCCACGCGCCCCCGCCGCGCCCCCTGCTCACTGCGGAGAATCGATGCGCCTCACGGAGAGGAACCACCCGAACGGATCACAGCACACGGGCCCGGCGAAGCGGAATATGACTTCTGCACGCATACGTCGTGCACACCGCTGCTCGTTGCCCGTCGTTCCCGTCGTTCCCGTCGCTCGTGAGGAGCCTCCGTTGCCTCGTGATGCCTCGCCTCGCCGCTATCTCATGTGCCCGCCGCACCACTTCAAGGTGACGTACTCGATCAATCCCTGGATGGATCCGGCCAAGCCCGTCGATCTGCCGCTGGCCCTCGCCCAGTGGGAGGACCTCCGGGACCGTTATCTCGCGCTCGGCCACACCGTCGCGCTGCTGGATCCGCTGCCCGAGCTGCCCGACATGGTCTTCGCCGCCAACGGCGCCACTGTCATCGACGGCCGGGTGCTCGGCGCGCGCTTCGCCCATCAGGAACGTCACCGCGAGGCCGAGGCACATCTGGAGTGGTTCCGCGGCCACGGTTTCATCGACATCCACGAGCCCGCGCACATCAACGAGGGCGAGGGCGACTTCGCCGTCACGGCCTCCTGGCTGCTGGCCGGGCGCGGCTTCCGGTCCAGTCCGCTCTCCCACGACGAGGCACAGGAGTTCTTCGGCCGTCCGGTGATCGGGCTGGATCTGGTCGATCCGCGCTACTACCACCTGGACACGGCGCTCTGCGTACTGGACGACAGGACCGACGAGATCATGTACTACCCGGGCGCCTTCTCGCCCGGCAGCAGGGCCGTGCTCGCCCGGCTCTTCCCGGACGCGCTCATCGCGGACGCGACGGACGCGGGAGCGTTCGGTCTGAACGCGGTGAGCGACGGCCGGAATGTGCTGCTGCCGCAGGCGGCGGCCGGGCTCTTCGAGCCGCTGCGCGGGCGCG
>NZ_FMDK01000644.1 GCF_900091995.1 Streptomyces sp. MnatMP-M17 | reverse complement strand
CCTCGTCGCCCGGCCGACCGGCCCCGTCGCCCGCCAGGCCGGCCTCGCCGCCCACCCGGCCGGTCCCGTCGTCCCGCTCAGCCCAGCTCATGGCGCAGCTCCCACAGCGTCCGCCACAGCGGAGCGCCCGCCTCCGCCCGGCGCCGTACCGGACCGTCCCAGTAACCCAGCAGCCGCGCGTGGTCCGCCGGATCGTCCTTGCGCACCGTGCCGAGCAGATGGCCGGGCAGCGTACGGACGACATCCCGGCCGTCGCCGAGATACGCCGCGCCGAGCCCCATCGACGTGGCCACATGGACCGCCTCCGCCGTGGACATCACCGTGGAGGGACGCTCGATCTCCCAGCCCTCCGCGCTCCGGCCCGTGCGCAGATCCCGGAACGCGGTGACCAGCGCTTCGAGCACCGTGTCGTCCACCGAGAACGTGGCCCCGCCGCGTACCAGCGCCGCCGTCGCCTGGCTGCGCACCAGCGCCGTCTCCGCGTCGAGGTCGTCGATCGGGCCGACCGTCTCGAAGTTGAACCGCCGCTTCAGAGCGGCGGACATCTCGGAGACGCCCTTGTCCCTGAGGTTGGCGGTGGCGATCAGGGTGAAGCCGGGCACCGCGTGCACCGTGCCGTCCCCGTCCTCCCCGCCCGCCAGCTCGGGCACGGACATCCGACGCTCCGACAGGAGCGAGACCAGTGAGTCCTGCACCTCGGGCAGACAGCGGGTCACCTCCTCGATCCGGGCTACCGCGCCGCGCGTCATGGCTGTGAGGACCGGAGAGGGCACCAGGGCCTCCCGGCTCGGTCCCTTGGCGAGCAGCATCGCGTAGTTCCAGCCGTAGCGGAGCTGGTCCTCCGTGGTGCCCGCGGTGCCCTGCACGGTGAGTGTGCTGGTGCCGCACACCGCGGCCGACAGCAGCTCGGAGAGCATCGACTTGGCGGTGCCCGGCTCACCGACGAGCAGCAGCCCGCGCTCGCCCGCCAGCGTCACCACACACCGCTCCACCAGAGCGCGGTCACCCACGAACTTCCGTGAGATCACGAGCTGTCCGCCGTCCGGCGCCCGCAGCGGCTCACCGTCCGTGCCGCAGACGAACAGCACCACCGCGCGAGGCGTCAGCCGCCAGCTCGGCGGCCTGGGGCCGTTGTCGTACGACTCCAGAAACGCCAGCTCCGTCGCGTAACGGTCCTCCGGCAGCTCAAGCTGCCGCCCGGGCCGCGCCCGCGCCGCCTCCGCCGCTTCCCGCGACAACGAGTCCGCGCTCGTGCCCATCCCCATCCCCATTTCCGGCCCCGTCCTCGTTGTCATCGCCGTCCTCCTCGGACGCTACGGCCCCGGAACTCCTCGAATCCCGGTGCGTCGCCCTCGGCGACCCGCCGCCACGCGGCTTCGAACTGCGCGGGCACCGGGCGGTCCGGCACCACGAAGCCCGGCCGGTCCCAGGGCAGCAGCGCCGTCTTCCAGTTCTCCGACGGCAGCCGAGGCGTCTGCTGCTCCAGCCAGCCGCCCGGCAGGAAGAGCGTCCGGCCCGCCCGCGCGCGCTTGGCTTCCACCACCAGATCGGTGGCGGCCAGTTCGGCCCGCGCCTTCTTCAGCCGGGCCGGCTTCCAGCCCGTCCACGCGGCCTGCTGACGGTCGGTCGGATCGGGCAGCGCGAGCAGCATCAGATACAGCGCCGCCGCGTCCTCCGAGAGCCCGAACCGCTCCGCCGTCTCGCCCACCAGCTCCGGCACTGTGTGCAGAGGATTCTGCTGTGCTCCCGGCGGGCCGTCCGCCGTGACCAGCTCCATGAACTCCTCGCTCAGCACCGCCCGCAGCGCCTCCAGCGAAGGAGCCGGGCCCGCCGTCGCCACCAGCAGCTTCAGATCCGGATGGTCGGGACCGCCCTCACCTGTCTCACCCCCGCCCGTCCCGCCCTGACTCGCCCCGCCCTCGCCCGTAGCGCCGGCCACCGGCAGCAGGGCCGCCGGCCGTACCCAGACCGAGTCCCAGTCCCGTCCGTACCGTGTCGGCGTCAGCACCAGCGCCGATGACAGCTCGGTGATCTCCTTCTCGCCGCCGCCGCGCTTGGGCGCCAGTCCGAAGGCCTCGCGCAGCCGCGGTGACACGGCGTCATACGCGGAGTCCCGGCTGACGCCCAGATCGAGCAGCAGCCCGGGATCGGCCAGCCGCTCCCGCAGCTTCCGCACCGTCTCCGGCAGGACGGCCCGCAGCGGATCGCCGTACGGCAGCCGGTACGCGAGCCAGCGCAGCGCGCCGACCGTGTCGTGGAGCCTGGATCCCGTCAGCGCCAGACCCGGATCCGCCGTCTCCAGCTCGCCGTCGACCAACCGCTGCTCGGTACGGCCCATGAGCCAGGGCTGACACTCGGGATTGAGCGCGTCATCCACGGCGGTGCCGCCGCCCATCTCGGCCACCATCGGACGGATGAGCGAGGCCGGAGTGGGCCGTCGCCTGCCGCGTACCGCCGTCCAGGCGCCCACCAGCGGTTCCACCGCGAAGCCCGTGGTCCACAGATCCGCCACCCGCGCCGGCTCACCGGGCAGCAGCAGGGCGGTGAACGCCCGCCGCTCCTCGACGCTCAGCGCCATCAGCGTGGCCACACCCACCTGCGCCTCGGCCTTTTTCGCGCCCAGCGGCTCCAGATACTCCGCGGACACCGTGCCATGGGCGTGATAGCCGGTCAGCCCGGGCGAACCGAGCTGGAACAGGGCGCCCGCCACCGGAGTGATCCCGACCTGTTCCGCGAAGTCCACCGCCTGCTCCGGGCGGTACGGCAGCGGTCCGCGCTCCCGCACCAGCTCCAGCAGCCGCCGCACCGCCGGCGCCCGCACCGGGTCGTCCGCCGCGCCCAGCACCTCGGACTCGACAACAGTGCAGCCGTCCCAGCCGCCGAAGGCGCCGGCCGGGTCGTACTCGACGCAGTGCCAGTACGCCTCCTTCTCCTCGTACCGCAGCCTGCCGAGGATCAGCAATCGCCGGTCTCCCGCGTGCCGTACCTCTCCGGCGCGCTTGTCCTCGGACTCCCCGGCGATCTTCAGCTCCACCGCCCGCAGCCGTCCGCGCGGATCGATCAGGAGCGCGTCACCGCCGCTCTCCACGGCCAGCGCCGAGTCGAGGAACTCCACAAGGGCGGCCCGGTGCTCGTCGGCGACGGCGGGTGAGGCGGCGCGCACCGCGAGTGCCGCCATTCCGGCCCCGCACAATGTCACCCATCCTTCGCTGAGGTCCTTGAGGGCCACCCGGCCCGGGACCGCGTCCGGCGCCAGCACCTCGGGCAGCAGCCGGATCTGTTCGATGATCGTCGTGCTGCCCTGCGCGAGCGGATGGTAGGAGTACCGGTACGTCGGCCGGGTGAAGCCGTCGCACGCCTCCTTCAGGATCCCGTCCTGTGCGTGCTCGACCTCCGGCTCCCGCGGTCCCTCGGCGCCCCGCCGTCCGCGCGCGGCCTGCTCGGCGAGCGTGCCGATCCGCTTGCCGTGGCGCGCCGCCTCGGCGACCACTCCGGCCACACCCGCCACCAGTCCCGGATGGGTGATCTCCGGCAGGATCCGGCGCACGGCCGTCTTCGCCTTCGTCCCTTCGGCGACGGCGGTGAGCAGCTCCCGGGCCCTTGCCTCGGTCACCGCGCGCAGCGCGGCCGAACCTCGCTCGTCCCGTGGCCGCAGCGCGTGCCAGTGGGCCAGCGGTGCCACGAGCGGCGTGCCCGCCGCGTACGCGCCGCCTCGGTCGCCCTCCTCCACCTCGGCGAGCTGGATACCCTCGGTGTCGTACAGCGTGACCGAGGCCGAGAAGCCACGTGTCTCCCGCGGATGCAGCACGGCGCCGCCCGGCAGCCGCAGCGGCGGTACGGGAAGGCCGTTGTTGAGGTGTTCGAGGCTCGCGCGCGGCGGCACCGGCACGGCGGGACTGCGGCTGCCGTCCACCGAACAGGCCGTGAGCGTCCGCTCCTTGGGGTCGTACGTCACCCACCAGCCGAGCAGCCCGTCCTTCGTGCCGAACGGCGAGGACTCCAGACCGGGCTGTACGGGAAGCAGTCGGCAGGCCCGCTCCAGCAGCCTCACGCCGCCGCCGGCCGGCGCCGAGTCCAGGGCCGAGTCGAAGAAGGCGGGCACCGAGACCCGGCCCCTGCGGGCCGACTCCGGGTCGTACTCCCACCACTGGTTCTCGTGCAGCACCCAGACGGAGATACCGTCGGAGGCCACTTGGCGGCGCTCTCCGGCGAACGAGGTGTCTCCCGCGTACACCGGCCGGCCGCCGTAGCAGCGACCGCCGCCGGACAGTTCGAGCGAGGGCACCTGGGAGTCGGTCCAGTGGTCGTGCAGCTCGCCCGTCGGCTTGAACACCTCGCTCGGACGGCCCGACCACAGGGCCCGGCGGTCGTCCCCGAGTCCGTTGGCGATCAGCCACTGGCCGCCGACATAACGGACCGTGATCGTGTCCCAGGTCTGGACCGACTTCGCGGGCAAGGGCAGCGTGCGCCGGTCGACCACGGCCGACGGCCCGACCGCCGCGACCTGCGTGTCGACCCGGACGAGCAGGGCCGGCCAGGCATCCCTGACGCGGTACCACCTGTCGCTCTGGTAGCCGTAACGCTGTCCCGAACCTCGCGGGCTGACCTTTCCGAGCCCGGGCAGCGCCTCCTCCAGCGCGGGCCAGCCCAGCTCGTCCAGGATGCCCGCCCGCAGTGTCCTCGCCAGGGCCGGAGCGGGCGAGACCGCCGTGATCCGCGCCACCGCCTCGGGCGCCGTGGCCAGCACGGACGGCGAGGAGAACCGGGACAGCCGCGTCAACAGGCCGTGCAGCTCGGGCAGTCCGAAGGGCCGCGCCAGATCGTCGGCCCGATCGTCCAGCCAGCCCACGAGCGCGCCGCGCAGCGCGGGATGAGCGGCGATTTCACGGAGCCGCTCCGTGGCGTCGCCCTGGTCGGCGAGCCGCTCCACACCTGTACGGATGAGCCGGGTGAACCGGGGATCGGAGGTCAGCGCCACGAGATCCCGGCGTCCCTCCTGTGCGTCGCCGAGCCAGTCGTCCAGAGCCAGATTCCAGGCGTCCTCCGGAGGACCGTCGACCGGCACGCCCCAGGCCAGACAGGCGTCCAGCAGATCCAGGTCGGCCATGACACGCCGACCGCGGCGGCCGAGCAGCCGTACCGGTGTGCCGTCGGCCACCAGCCGCTCGACCAGCCGCTCCACCAGGGCCAGTTCGGCGGGCAGCCGCTTGGAGCTGCGCCAGCCGCGCTGCCGGTGCCTGGCCCATGAGGACAGCCACTCGGCGGCGGGGACCGTACCGTCCACCAGCAGGTCGATCGCTCCGCACTGGTCCAGCAGAGCGAGCCAGGAGGCGTCGAACTCCTCATGACTGTCACCGCCCGTGGCAGGCAGCAGCGCCAGCAGCCGCTCCCGCACCGCGCGGTCCTCGGCCGCGACCGCCCGCAGAGCGGGCAGCGCCGACTTCCAGAAGCTCGCCGCCGCGCGGTTCATCGGGCCGGTGTGGATGATCTCCGCGAGCAGCGTCCGCTCCTCGGCCGCCGCGTCCAGACCCGCGCCCTTCGCGAGGCGCCGCAGATCCTCCAGCATGCCCGCGTACGGAGCGAGTCCGGCCGCGCAGCGCTCCAGCGAGACCGCCTTGAACTGGCTGTACGCCTCCTCGGCCGACAGCCGGTCCGTCAGCCCCTTGGCGTGCTCGCGCAGGGCCTTGCCGGACAGCGCGCCCGCGCCGGCGAACTCCAGGAAGACCTCCCGCAGCCGCTCCTCGTCCACCGCCAGCGCGTGCCGCTGCTCGGCCGCCCGCGCCTTGCCGAAGAACACGGACGCCTGCTGACGGGACTCGACCGCAAGGAAGAGCCGCGCCACCTGTTCGTAGAAGGTGGGCAGAAAGTGAGGTACGGAACGGTCCAGCCGCTCGCCGATCTCGTCGAAGCCCTCCTTCGCCAGGCCCGGTTTGGTGGCGACCTGCCGGGTGAGCCGCTCCATCTCCTTGACCACGGCGAGCGCGTGATGGCCGTTGTCCGGATCGTGTACGAGCGCCCAGGCGGGGAAGCCGAGCGACTGCCGCTTGACCCGACCGACCTCGACCGCCTCGGCCGCGCCGAATCCCAGATACTCCAGGGCGAGATCCTCCGCCGCGCCGATCGCGCCCGGCACCAGCCGGACCACGGCGCGCTCGTCCAGCGCGGGATGTCCGTACGCGCGTGCCGTCAGCGTGTCGCCCTCGGCGCCGCCGAGCGGCAGCACCGCCCCGGCCTCCAGCAGATCCTTCTCCTGCGCCTGCCCGTCCCGTGCCTGCCCGTTGCCTGCCTGCGCATCCCCTGTCTTCGTGTCCGACAGCGTCCCGCCCGCCAGTCGCCCGTTCACAGCGCCCCCTCCTCGTCGTTCTCGACCACACGGCCCGCGTACACCAGCGCGGCCATCCGCTCGCCCTCCGACCAGGCGACCGGCCCCACTTCGGCGGGCGGCAGCCGCCGCCCGGCCGCGTCACGCCACTCCAGCGAACCGGTCAGGGTCTCGCCGTCCGGATAGTCGTCACCCACCCAGTACGCCGCCTCCAGCTGCCGGCCGCCCTCCACCAGCGGGCACACCGCATAGCCGCCGCGCACCCGGTAGCCGAGCGAGACCGCGCGAGTCGTGGCGTGCCGGAGCTGTGCGAACTTCCCGTTGGCGTACGCACGCCAGTCCTGCGCGGGCGTTCCCTCGGGGGCGTCCTCGGCCGGTTCCGGCCGCCGCCACACCTCGCGGAAAAGCTGCTCGGCGCCCTGCTCCACGCCCAGCTCCGCGGCGAACTCCCGTAGCTCCGCCAGATCTTCGAGCAGTACCGGATGCGGAATCAGCACCGTGCCGGCCTCGGCCGGATCCAGCCGCACCGAGTCACCGTCCAGATCGACGATCCCCAGCCCGCGCACCGGATCCGCGTCCCGCAGAAATCCGGCGCGCGCGGTGTCCGCCGAACCGTCCGCGGCCACCGGCGCCACCACCAGATCCCGCAGCACCGACCGCCAGGCGGGATCCGGCCACACCCGCGCCAGCAGTGCCACCGGAACCGGCAGCGAACGCACCAGCCAGGTGTCCACCTGCTCCCGGCACTCCCGCTCGTGCCGCTCCAGCCACTCGGCCAACTGCCGCAGCCGTACCACCTCGGTGTCGTCCTTGAGCTTCGACGGCACCTGTTTCAATGTGCGGCCCGCGGCGTTGCGACACAGCACCCGCGTGCCGTCCAGCGCGACGGCATACCCGCCCGACGTTTCGATCCAGCCCATGGCAGGACCCCTCCCCGACCTTCCGGTTCTGAACGGGCATCACAGTAGGAGACCGGTCTGACAACGCCTTCGCACGGCCTGTGAGCCTGTGGAAAACCTCCGTACCGGCTCCCGGGACACCCGCCCGCCGCTCCGCGGACCACCGCACGCCACCCACTCCGGTTACCTTCGGTGCATGGCAGGCATTACGGGCACGACCCCGCCGCACTTCGCCACACCGACGGGCGGCTACGACGACGCGGCCACCGAGCGCTGGGCACCCGAGCCCGACAAGCGGCCGGGCCGCACCGCGTTCCAGCGCGACCGGGCACGCGTGCTGCACTCGGCCGCGCTGCGCCGCCTGGCGGGAAAGACCCAGGTGGTGACGCCCGGATCACGCAGCCAGGAGTGGGACGCCAGCCCTCGTACGCGCTTGACGCACTCCCTGGAGTGCGCGCAGGTGGGCCGCGAGCTGGGCGCCGCGCTCGGCTGCGACCCGGATCTCGTCGAGGCGGCCTGTCTCGCCCATGACATGGGCCACCCGCCGTTCGGCCACAACGGCGAGCAGGCGCTCAACGACTTCGCCGCGGACTGCGGCGGCTTCGAGGGCAACGCGCAGTCGCTCCGGCTGCTCACCCGTATCGAACCGAAACGGTTCGTCCGGTTCACGGAGACATCCGATCCGGTCAGTGTCGGTCTCAATCTGACCCGCGCCACCCTCGACGCCGCCACCAAATACCCCTGGCCGCGCGGTGCCCATCCCACCCGGCCGGACTCGCTCAAGTTCGGGGTGTACGAGGACGACCTGCCCGTCTTCGGCTGGGCCCGCGAGGGCGCGCCGGCGGACCGTACCTGCTTCGAGGCGCAGGTCATGGACTGGTCCGACGATGTCGCGTACTCGGTCCATGACTTCGAGGACGGCCTGCACGCCGGCCATGTCGTTCCCGCCGCGCTCTCCTCAGGAACCGAGCGGCGCGGAATCTGGGCGGTGGCGATCGGCCGCTATGTGCCACGGGACACCGACCCGCGGGAACTGTCCGCCGCGCTCGACCGGCTCATGGCGCAGGAGTGGTGGCCGCGCGGCTACGACGGCTCCGCCGTGGCGCAGTCCCGTCTCAAGGACGCCACCAGTCAGCTCATCGGCCGGTTCTGTCTGGCCGCCGAGGCCGCCACCCGCGAGGCGTACGGTACGGGCCCGCTCACCCGGTACGCCGCCGAACTGGTCGTCCCGCGCACCGCCCGGCTGGAGTGCGCGGTCCTCAAGGCCGTCGCCGACCGCTATGTCATGCAGCGCGCCGAACAGGAGGCGCTCCGCGCCGACCAGCGGATCGTCCTGGCGGAGCTGGCCGAGGCGCTCACGGCCCGTGCGCCGGAAGGGCTCGATCCGCAGTTCCGCGCGCTGTTCGACGCGGCTGCCGACGACCGTGCGCGCAAGCGCGTCCTTGTCGACCAGATCGCGTCCTTCACCGACGCGGCGGCCCGCTCCCTGCACACGGAGCTCACCGGCCGCGCCTGACGGCGAGCTTGTACGCGCGTCATACGCCGGTCCCGCGCATCATGAACGGGTGACGCTCGTGGAAGCCCTTGTGGAAGCCGTGGATCAGCGACATGCGCACCTCATGCCTCACCGCTCCCGGTCCGCGCCTGTACGAAAGTAGCCGGATCACAGCAGTGATACATGCCCGTGGAGCGCTCCCTCTTTCGCCATCACGCTCCGTGCGGGACGCTCGCAGATGGCGGCAGCACGAAGAGGAGGCATCAAGTGGTCGACGCACATCAGACTTTTGTCATCGTCGGCGGTGGGCTGGCCGGGGCGAAAGCCGCGGAAACCCTTCGTTCGGAGGGTTTCACCGGCCGGGTGATCCTCATCGGCGACGAGCGCGACCACCCGTATGAACGTCCGCCTCTCTCCAAGGGCTATCTGACCGGCAAGGAGGAACGGGACAGCGTCTTCGTGCACGAGCCCGCCTGGTACGCCCGGGCCGAAGTCGAACTGCATCTCGGCCAGACCGTCACCTCCATCGACCGGAAGCTGCGGTGTGTGCATCTCGGCGACGGCACCTCCGTGCGGTACGACAAGCTGCTGCTGGCCACCGGTGCCGAACCGCGCCGCCTCGACATTCCCGGTACGGACCTGGCCGGCGTCCACCATCTGCGCCGCCTCGCCCATGCGGACCGGCTGCGCCAGACGCTGACCGCTCTCGGCCGTGACAACGGCCATCTCGTGATCGCGGGCGCGGGCTGGATCGGTCTGGAGGTCGCCTCGGCCGCCCGTGGCTACGGCGCCGAGGTCACCGTCGTCGAGACCGCGCCGACGCCGCTCCACCATGTCATCGGCCCCGAGCTGGGCCAGCTCTTCACCGAACTGCACCAGGAGCACGGCGTACGGTTCCACTTCGGCGCCCGGCTCACCGAGATCATCGGCCAGGACGGCATGGTCCTGTCGGCCCGTACGGACGACGGTGAGGAGCATCCGGCCCACGATGTGCTCGCCGCGATCGGCGCCGCTCCGCGTACGGTCCTCGCCGAGGCCGCGGGGCTCGATCTCGGCGACCGCGCCCAGGGCGGCGGTATCGCCGTGGACTCCGCGCTGCGCACCTCGGACCCGGACATCTACGCGGCCGGTGATGTGGCCGCCTTCCCGCTCGCCCACCCGCGCCCCGGCCTGGGCGCCGGTCTCAGCGCCGGCCCGGGCTCAGGTCCGGGCGCCGCTCCGTCCGCCGTCCGGGTACGGGTGGAGCACTGGGCCAACGCCCTCAACGGGGGCCCGGCCGCCGCCCGCGCCATGCTCGGTCGGGACGTCACCTACGACCGCGTTCCGTACTTCTTCTCCGACCAGTACGACCTGGGCCTGGAGTACTCGGGATGGGCGCCGCCCGGCTCGTACGACCAGGTGGTGGTACGCGGCGATGCCGGAAAGAGGGAGTTCGTCGCCTTCTGGCTGAAGGACCGCAGAGTGCTCGCCGGGATGAACGTCAACGTCTGGGACGTCACCGAGGACATCCAGCGCCTGATCCGCTCCGGTGAACAGCAGGACCCCGACGCCCTCGCCGACCCGGGCGTCCCGCTCGGCTCTCTCGGCACCCACCACGGCTGACAACCGGGACCACCCGCGGCCATCCACAGCCGGCCGGCCACCACTGTCCACAGCCACTGTCCACAGCCGACGAACGGTGTCCGCCCGCCACCGTAGTATTCACGCGTGGCAGGCAGGATCAACGATGACGACGTAAAGGCGGTGCGGGACGCCGTCCCGATCGACGCCGTCGTGTCCGAATACCTCCAGCTACGCAGCGCGGGCGGCGGAAATCTCAAGGGCCTCTGTCCCTTCCACGACGAGAAGTCCCCCTCCTTCCAGGTCAGTCCGGGCAAGGGTCTCTTCCACTGCTTCGGCTGCCAGGAGGGCGGGGACACCATCGCCTTCGTGATGAAGATCGACCATCTCTCCTTCTCCGAGACGGTCGAGCGGCTCGCCGCCCAGGCCGGCATCACCCTCCGGTACGAGGAGGGCGGCTACAACCCGGCGAGCCAGCGCGGCGAGCGCACGCGGCTGGTCGAGGCGCACAAGATCGCCGCGCGGTTCTACGCGGAGCAGCTCGGCGGCGCGGAGGCCGAGATCGGCCGTACGTTCCTCGCCGAGCGCGGCTTCGACCAGGCGGCGGCCGAGCATTTCGGTGTCGGCTACAGCCCTGCCGGCTGGGACCATCTCACCCGTTTTCTGCGCGGCCAGGGCTTCAGCGACAAGGAGCTGCTGCTCTCCGGTCTCTCCCAGGACGGCCGCCGCGGCCCGATCGACCGGTTCCGCGGCCGGCTGATGTGGCCCATCCGGGACATCTCGGGCGAGGTGGTCGGCTTCGGCGCGCGCAAGCTGCGCGAGGACGACAACGGTCCGAAGTATCTGAACACGCCCGAGACCGCGATCTACAAGAAGTCCCAGGTGCTCTACGGCGTGGACCTGGCCAAGAAGGAGATCGCCAAGTCCAGCCGGGCCGTGGTGGTCGAGGGCTACACCGATGTGATGGCCTGTCATCTCGCCGGTGTCACCACCGCCATCGCCACCTGTGGCACGGCCTTCGGCGGCGACCACATCAAGATCCTCCGGCGGCTGCTGATGGACAACGGCAGCGCCCGGGTGATCTTCACCTTCGACGGCGACGCGGCAGGCCAGAAGGCCGCGCTGCGCGCCTTCGAGGACGACCAGAAGTTCGCCGCCGAGACCTATATCGCCGTCGCGCCGGACAATATGGATCCGTGCGAGCTGCGGCTCGCCAAGGGCGACGAGGCCGTACAGGACCTGGTCGAACCGCGCACGCCGCTCTTCGAGTTCGCGATCCGCCAGATCGTCTCGCGCTACGACCTGGAGACCCCGGCGGGCCGCGCGGCGGCCCTGGACGAGGCCGCGCCGATCGTCGCCCGGATCAAGAACGGTGCCTCGCAGCACGAGGTCGCCGTCCAGCTCGCGGGCATCCTGGGCATCCTGGACACCCAGTTCGTCGTCAAGCGCGTCGGGCAGATGGCGCGCTGGGCGCGCGACCGCGGCGGCCGTGGACCGGCCGCGCCGCCCGGCTCCCGCGCC
>NZ_FMDK01000915.1 GCF_900091995.1 Streptomyces sp. MnatMP-M17 | reverse complement strand
CGCGATCAGCCCGCCCGCCACGGCGAGTCCGACGGCGACGGCGAGGGTGGCGAGCGAGACGGGCGCGGTCAGGGCGATGTCGAGCGCCTTGGCCGTGGCCTGCCGCGCCGGTCCGCCGCCGGTCACCAGGCCACCGCCGAAGCCGCCGTTACCACCGCCACCGCCGCCGCCCGTGGAGCCGAGCTGCGCCGTGAGCGTCGGGCTGATGGCCGTGACGAGATAGGCACCGCCGAGTCCCAGCGCGATACCGAGCACACCGCCGAGCAGACCGTTGACGAGCGCCTCGCCCACGACCTGACGCGTCACCCGGCCGCTCTTCCAGCCGAGCGCCTTGAGCGTGCCGAACTCCCGTACCCGGCGGCTGACCGCCGAGGAGGTGAGCAGACCGGCCACCAGGAAGGCAGCGATCAGCACGGCGATGGAGAGCCACTTGCCGACGGTCGTGGCGAGGTCGGAGGCGGTGGACAGGGAGCCGGAGACGGTGTCCGCGAGATCGGCCGAGGTGGTGACGGTCGTGTCCGGGATGTTCTTCTGGATGGCGGACTTGACGCCCTCGATCTGCTGCGAGTCGGCGGCCTTCACATAGACCGTGGTGACCTTGTCCTTGGAGTCGGACAGGGTCTGGGCCTTCTTCAGCGGAATGTAGAGATTGGCGGCGGCGTCGCCGCTGTCGGCGGTCGCGACACCGACGATGGTGAACTTCGTGCCGGAGATGGTGACGGTCTTGCCGACCGCGAGGCTCTTCTCCTTGGCGTACGCGCTGTCGACGATCGCGACGGCCGCGTCGGTCTCGTCACTCGTGAAGGCGCGGCCCGCGGTGATCTTGGAGGAGGTGAGCGGGCCGAGGGCGGGCGCGGAGACATCGGTGCCGTACACCGAGTAGGTGTTGACGTCGAACGCGGCGCCGCCGCCACGGACCTCGCCGCCACCGGTGCCGCCGCCACCGGCCTTTCCGCCGCCCTGCGGCGGAGTGAACTCGCCGGGCTTGAACTCGCCGTTGACCTTGAGCACGGTCAGGCTCAGCCCGCCGACGGCGTCGGCGACTCCGTCCTGGTCGCCGACCTTGGTGACGGTCGAGGCGGCGAGCGTCTGGAAGCCCTGGACCAGCACCCGGTCACTGCTCTGTTCCGCGTCGTCGCCCTTGGCGTCGAACTCGAAGCGGGGCCTGGTCCGGCCGCCCTCGCCGGGCGGCGGGGCGGCCTTGGTGACGGTCATGTCGGTGCCCAGGCCGTACAGCGACTGCAGGACCTTGTCCTGCGCCTGGCTCATACCGGAGGAGACCGAGCTGACGATGATCACCAGCGCGATGCCCAGGGCGAGCCCCGAGGCGACGACGAGCGCCGCCTTTCTGCGACGGCGCAGCTCGCGCCTGAGATAGGTGAAGAACATGGGCGTGAAGCTAGGCACCGGGCGTGATGAAGTGTTGAGGCCCGGGTAAGAGCTGCATGAGAACGCGAACGGCGGCGACACCGCAAGGGTGCCGCCGCCGTCGGGCGTACGAAGGAGAACCAGGCCCGGCCGACCCTATGGTGGACCGGGACCGGGACCGGGAGCGGATCAGACCCGCGAACCGGCTTGCCAGTCTGCCCAGTTGAGGTTCCAGCCGTTGAGGCCGTTGTCGGGCTTGATGGTCTTGTCCGGGGAGTTCTTGACGATGACCACATCGCCGATGAGCGAGTTCTCGTAGAACCACGCCGCCGGCTGGTTGGGATCACCCGCGCCCTTCACATCCGCCAGACCGACACAGCCGTGGCTGGTGTTGGCGGTGCCGAAGATGGACTTGGCGCCCCAGTAGTTCCCGTGGATGAAGGTGCCGGACGTGGACAGCCGCATGGCGTGCGGGACGTCCTTGATGTCGTACTCGCCCTTGCCGTCGTTGTCCGTGAAGCCGACCGTCGCGCCGTTCATCCGGGTCTCCTTGAACTTCTCGGAGATCACCATCTGACCGTTGTACGTCGGGTTCTCCGGCGAGCCCGAGGAGATCGGGATCGTCTTGATCGTCGCGCCGTCGCGGGTGACCGTCATCGTCTTGCTCTGGGCGTCGACGGTGCTGACCTGGTTGCGGCCGATCGTGAACGTGACCGTCTTCTGCTGGACACCGAAGACACCGCTGGCGCCCTCGACACCGTCCAGATTCAGCTTGAGCGTGACCGTCGAGTTGCCCTCCCAGTACTGCTCGGGACGGAAGTCGAGCCGCTGCGAGCTGAACCAGTGGCCGACGACCTCCTGGCCGCTGCTGGAGGTGACCGTGATCCCTTCCTGGACGGCCTTCTGGTTGGTGATCGCCTTGTCGAAGTTGATCGAGACGGGCATACCGACGCCCACCGTGGAGCCGTCCTCGGGCGTGAAGTTCCCGATGAAGCTGTTGGCGGGCGAGACGGTGGTGAAGGACGAGTTCTCATGGGCCTCGCGGCCCTTGCCGTCCTTGGCCGACGCGGCGATCTTGTATGTGGTGGACCGGTCGAGCTGGCCGTCCGGCTGCCAGCTCGTGGAGTCGGCGGAGAGCGTGCCGGGCACATCGGTGCCGTCCGCCGTGGTCATCGTGACCTCGGTGAGCGTGCCCTTGGTGACCGTAACCTTGGCGTCGTTGTTGATGCCGACGTTCGTCGCGCCGTTCTTCGGTGAGATGGCTATCTGGGCCTCGGAGGTGTCCTTGGCCGCCGCCTCGTCCACCTGGGCCTGCGACGACGGAGACTTCGTGCTCTCGGCGGACCCGTTGTCCGCGCCCTCGCTACAGGCCGAAAGCACCAGCACACCGCCGAGCACCGCGGACGCGGCCATGAGGCCCCTGCGCCGCTTGCTGTCCGTCATCACACGTTTCTCCATCATCGACGCCAACCCTGCCGCTAACCCTTAAGAACTGCTGTACCGGTTCGCCCGGTTCCACATCAACCCGAGATGTGTCGCACACCACTCGCCGTTCCGTATGGGCGAGCCCCGGTCCGTCGGTGACGCGGACCGGGGCTTCCAGGGTGACACGCTCGTGTACTAGACCCGACCAGCCGGGGCTTCCTCCTCCTCTTCGGCCGGCTCGTCCCGATCGTCGTCGTCGAGGTCCCACTCCGCGGAGTCCGGGTCGTAGTCGATCTGCTCGCTGGTCCACGAGGCCTGGGCGAGCTGGACGCCGGGAACCGTCCTGACCAGGTCGAACGGCTCCACGAGATACGCGATGGCCTCGGCCTCGTCCTCCCCCACGGCCGTCTCGGCGTGGGCGCGCTCGTCGTCCGGCATGAACTCGTCGGCGCCGATACGGGCGAGGGCGGTGGCGCTCAGCTTCTCGGGGTCGTCGACCTCCAGCACCAATTCCACCCGAAGCCGTACATACCGTGATGTTTCTGTAGTGGTCATACGACGGAGCGTAGGGCTCAGACCCCCCGCGACTTTCCCGCGACCCGCTGCTTTCACTAGCATCGGCGCACCCAGCCAATTCGGCGTTGTCACAAGGGGGATCGATTCCGTGTCCGTCGTACGCCGACCGCTGCTGACAGCCACCGCCGCCGGGACCCTGCTCTGTGCTCTGTGGTTCGTTCCGTCCGCGAACGCCACCGATGAGCAGGGCGAGCCGGCCCAGGTGTCAGCGGCCACCGCCCAGGGCCTCTCCGCCGGGGACTCCGACACTTCGGAGAGCCCACGCCATCTCGCCCTCGCCGATACGGGCAGCGTGGACACCACGCCGTATCTGTTCGGCGGGACCGCCTTTCTCATGATCGGCGCCGGGTTCGTCGCGTACTCGCAACGAAGAGACGCGAACGTGCTCTAGTCACACCACAAAAAAGAGGGCAGCCCGGAACACCGGGCTGCCCTCTTTGCCGTACGAGCTCAGGCCAGCGGCCCGGTCACCGGCTCCACCGCCGCGATCAGCCCGCCCTCGCGTACGAAGGCGTCGGCCGCCGCGAGATCGGGCGCGAGGAAACGGTCGGGGCCCGGACCCTGGACACCGGCGGCGCGCAGGGCGTCGATGGCGGCCCTGGACGCAGGCGCGGGCGTCAGCCCTTCCCTCAGCTCGATCGCGCGCGTCGCGGCGTACAGCTCGACGGCGATCACCCGGGTCAGATGGTCGACGGCGGTACGGAGCTTGCGCGCGGCCGACCAGCCCATCGAGACATGGTCCTCCTGCATCGCGGAGGACGGGATCGAGTCGACCGAGGCCGGGACCGCCAGTCGCTTCATCTCGCTGACCAGGGCGGCCTGTGTGTACTGGGCGATCATCAGGCCCGAGTCGACGCCGGGATCGTCGGCGAGGAACGGCGGCAGCCCGTGCGAGCGGTTCTTGTCCAGCAGCCGGTCCGTACGGCGCTCGGCGATGGAGCCGAGGTCGGCGGCGGCGATCGCCAGGAAGTCCAGGACATACGCGACGGGCGCGCCGTGGAAGTTCCCGTTGGACTCGACACGGCCGTCGGGCAGCACCACGGGATTGTCGACCGCCGAGGCCAGTTCGCGCCCGGCGACAACGTCCGCGTACTCCAGCGTGTCCCGTCCGGCGCCCGCGACCTGAGGTGCGCAGCGTACGGAGTAGGCGTCCTGGACGCGCGGCGCCTCGTCCTGCTGGAAGTGGCCGGTCAGCCCGGAGCCGGCGAGCACCCGCAGCATGTTGGCGGCGCTGACGCCCTGTCCGGGATGCGGGCGGATGGCGTGCAGCTCGGGCGCGAGGACCTTGGCGGTACCGAGCAGGGCCTCCAGGCTGAGCGCGGCGGTGACGTCGGCGGAGGTGTAGAGCCGCCTCAGATCGGCGATCGCCATGACCAGCATGCCGAGCATGCCGTCCGTGCCGTTGAGCAGGGCAAGGCCCTCCTTCTCGCGCAGCTCGACCGGCGCGATGCCGTGCGCGGCGAGCAGCTCGGCGGCTGGCGCGACGGTGCCGTCGGGGCCCTCCGCGTCGCCCTCGCCCATGAGCGTGAGCGCGCAGTGCGAGAGCGGCGCGAGATCGCCGGAGCAGCCGAGCGAGCCGAACTCGTGGACGACGGGCGTGATCCGGGCGTTCAGCACGTCGGCCATGGTCTGCGCGACCTGCGGCCGTACGCCGGTACGCCCGGACGCCACGGTCTTCAGCCGCAGAAACATCAGCGCCCGCACGACCTCGCGCTCGACGCGCGGTCCCATCCCGGCGGCGTGCGACCGCACGATGTTCCGCTGAAGCTGCGTCCGCAAGTCCTGCCCGATGTGCCGCGTGGCCAGCGCCCCGAAGCCGGTGGACACGCCGTACACGGGCTCGGGCTTGGCCGCGAGCGCCTCCACGACCTCCCGGGCGGCGGCCATCGCCCCGAGGGCCTCGGCCCCAAGCTCAACCCGAGCGAGCCCCCGCGCGACGGCGACGACGTCCCGCCCGCTCGTCCCGGCCGTCCCCACCACGACAGTGTGCATATCCATATTCAGGAGCCTACGGACTGAATCCAGGAGTGTCACCTCCCGGTGGGGGGCCGTGAACGGGGCCCCCGTTCCGTCCTCAATCGCCGGACGGGCTGGATTTTTCGGCCTGCGGCCGGAGTACGGCGAGGAGCTTGGCCCCTACCGAGCGGGCACCCGGCACCGGGTCGGGCGGTTCCGTCCTCAAACGTCGGACGGGCTTGGTGGGTGCCCGGCACGAGCCGCAAACCACGACCCCTAGCCGGGAGGCGAAGGCGGAAGGTCACGGAAGCGGCG
>NZ_FMDK01000643.1 GCF_900091995.1 Streptomyces sp. MnatMP-M17 | reverse complement strand
GTCCGGCGGGCCCAGCCGCTCGCGCAGCGTCAGGCCGTACGCCCACCAGCGGCGGGAGAGTCCCGAGGCGGTGGCGGAGGTGGGGGCGGAGGAGGTCACATCGGCAACATTGGCAGAACCGAACGTGGGCGGCATGGGGACGGATCCCCTATATTCCGCGCGCCGATTACCCACTCTCCGCTCCGCGTCCCCCACCCACCGCTCCCGGCACGGAAACCGCCCGCTCACCGGTCCGGGTACGGGCGGCGCACGCGCCACGCGGCCGGAGCCGGGCGCGTACGGACCGTTCGGTGGCCATGCCGGGTGACGCGCCGGTCGCGGCGCCTTTCCGAGGGCGTGTCCAGGCATTCCCGTAAATACGGGGGACCGCCACCGATGTGACGGGCTCCTGGGCGCGCCGAAGGTGTGTATCGAGCCACCCACCGCACGGAGAAGAGGAGTACCCCATGGGTGAACCGATGCCTGTCAGTGTGGTCGCACTGGACCCGGTGCTGGAGGCGGGCGCCAGGAGCGCCCTGCACAGCAGCCCGGATGTCGCCCTGGTGCTGTCGCGTGAAGCGGCCCAGGTGACCGTTCTGATGGTGGACCAGGTGGCCCACCAGACGATGGACATGATCAGGGCCGTCCGGAGCGAGCCGCACCGGCCGGAAGTGGTGTTGGTGGCCACCGATCTGACTCCGGCCGAGGCGCTGCATGCCATCGCGGCAGGCGCCCGAGGGCTGCTGCGGCGCCGTGAGGCGAGCGCCGACCGGCTGGTGCGTACCGTCCTCACCGCCGCAGGCGGCGACAGCACGGTGCCGCCCGATCTCCTCGACCGGCTGCTGGAGCAGAGCGCCGACGCGTCCGGCGGGAGAGCGGCGAGACCGCATATCGCGGGCTGGGGGCTCGACGACCGGGAACGCGCGGTGCTGCGGCTGGTCGCCGACGGCCGTGAGACGGGCGAGATCGCCAAGGAGCTGAGCTACTCGACGCGGACGGTGACCACGGTGATGCGCGACATCACCCAGCGGTTCCGGCTCCGCAACCGCGCCCACGCGGTGGCCTACGCGCTGCGGGCGGGTCTGCTGTGAGCGCGCCCACGGTGGCGGCCCCACCGCTGACGTCCGAACTGCGCCTGCTCCTGAGAGGCATACCGGCACCCGACGCTCCCGGTCCGCTACCGCTCCCGCTCCCGCTCCACCGGGACCGTCTGCGCGTCTACCTCTGCGCGCCGGGCCCGGCCCTCGGCGAACCGGTCGCCGCGGCACTGCGCCGCGCCGGGATCGAGCGCGCTCCGGCACCCTCGCCGGAGGTGGTCCTGGTGGCCGCCGCGCGCACGGTGGACGAGGCGCTCGACGCGGGCCCGGCCCTCGATCGCCCGGGCGGCCGGCGTCTGCTGGTCGTCGCCGACACCTTCACGGCCGCCGGTGTGCTGCGCGGTGTACGGGCCGGAGCCCTGGCCATGCTCCAGTCGTCGGAGGCGAGCCCGGCCCGGCTGGCGGCCGGAGTGCGCTCCGCCTACCACGGCGAGGGCCGGCTGCCGTCCGGTGTGCTGGTACGGCTGCTCAGCGGCGGCGCCGAGCAGTACGCGCCGGAACCGGGAGATCCCGTCGCCGTACCGCCCTTGACGGCGCGTCAGACAAGAGTGCTCGCGCTGGTCGCGGAAGGACACGGCAACGCGGCCATCGCCCGTAGCCTCGCGTGCTCGCAGCACACGGTGAAGAACGTCATCTACGACCTGATGGCCCGGCTCCAGGTACGCACCCGGGCCCACGCGGTGGCGTACGGCGTCCGTACCGGTCTGATCTGAGCGGTCCGGATCCGAGCCGGTCGTCGGGCGGTGCGGCTCGCGCGTCTGGGCCGGCGGTGCGTCGGTGCGGCTCGCGCGACCGAGCGTGCCCGCTCTCCGCGCCCGGCGCACAGAGACATAAGCGCAGCAAGCCAGGCGGCGGACCGCTGCCACTCCTTCCCTGTTGCCGCGCCCGGCGCGGCAAGCAAGCTCTCGCTGTGCCACCACGGCCACCACGGACGTGGCAGACATCCCGACCCATGGAGGCAGCCGGTGGACCACGCTGACAGCCGCTCAGCCGACGGCACCCGGACCACGTCCCGGACCACTTCGTTCTCGCAGCAGCGGCTGTGGTTCCTCGACCAGCTCCGGCCCGGCTCCGCGGACCATCTCCTCCCGCTCGCTCTGCGGCTCCGCGGCGAACTGGACGTACCCGCCCTCACCGGCGCCTTCGCCGATGTCGTCGCCCGCCACGAGGTACTTCGCACCCGCTATCTCCCGGCCGACGGCGAGCCCGTGCCCGAGGTAGTCGCCGAGGCGCCGGTCCCGCTCGACCGTATCGATCTCACCGAAGTCCCGGACGAGGAACGGGAGGAGCGGCTCCGCTCGGTCGTGGAGCGTGAACTGCGCCGTCCGCTCGATCTGTCGGCCGCGCCCGCACTACGGCTCACACTGGCCCGAATGGCGCCCGGCGACCATCTCCTGCTGGTGGTGGTGCACCACATCGCCTTCGACTTCACCTCCTGGGGCGTTCTCACCCGGGAACTCGCCGCGTACTACCGGGAGCGCACCTCGGGCGAGCCCGCCGCACTGCCGGAACTGCCCTTCCAGTACGCCGACTTCGCGGCCCGCCAGCGTGAACTGCTCTCCGGGATTAGCCTGTCCGGCCGGACCGGCTACTGGCGCACCCGGCTCGACGGCCTCGCGCCGCTCGAACTGCCCACCGACCGCCCCCGTCCCGAGGTCTGGCGCGGCGATGCCGCGATGACCCGGTTCCGGCTTCCCGCCGAACTGGTGAGCGCGGTCGACGCGTTCGCCCGGTCCCGGCGCGCCACCCGCTTCATGGTGCTGCTCGCGGCCTTCCAGGCGCTGCTCGGCCGCTACACGGGACAGACCGATCTCGCCGTCGGCACACCGGTCGCCGGGCGGAGCGGGCCCGGACTCCAGCGGCTGATCGGGCTCTTCGTCAACACCGTGGTGCTCCGCACCGATTTGTCGGGAGGCCCGACATTCGGTGAACTGGTGCGCCGCGTACGGGACACCACGCTCGCCGACTTCTCCCACGCCGACGCTCCGTTCGAGCACATCGTCGCCGAACTCACTCCTGAACGCGATCTGTCCCGCAATCCGCTCTTCCAGGTCTCCTTCCTGCTGCTCGGCGGCGAGGCAGAGCAGCCGGAACTGCCGGGCGTGGACACGGAGTTGGTGTCCACGCCCGCCACCGGCACGCCGTTCGACCTGGTGCTGGATCTGATGGGCAGCCCGGAAGGACATCTCTCCGGGCGGATGCAGTACGCCACCGCGCTGTTCGACGCCGATACGATGCGCCATCTCGCCGACGGCTACGCGCAGTTGCTGCGCGGTGTGCTCGCCGCCCCGGACGCGCCGCTGGCCGAGACCACCCGGAGCGTCTCCGCGCTGCCCGCCAAGGAGCGGCGCCGGCTGCTCGCCCATGGCGCGGGCGACATACGGCCCGTACCGGAACTGACCATGGCGGGACTGTTCGAGCGCCAGGCCGCGGCCACGCCCGACGCGCTCGCCGTACGGGGGGCGGACACCGAGCTGACGTACTCCGCGCTCGACGCACGGGCCAACCGGCTCGCGCACCTGCTGCGGGAGCTCGGCGCCGGTCCCGGCAGTCCCGTCGGTGTCCATCTCGCACGCGGCGCCGGGCTCGCCGTGGCGCTGCTCGCCGTGTTCAAGGCGGGCGCGGTGTACCAGCCGCTCGATCCGCTGCACCCGGACGCGCGGCTGGCCCGTCTCGTCGCCGACACCGGCGCACGACTGGTGATCACCGAGAAGGCGCTCGCCGGGCGGCTCGCCGGCACGGGCGTACGGACGGTGCTGCTGGACCGGGACCGTGACGATCAGGAGATCGACGCCCGGCCCTCGACACGCCCGGACCGGCCGGCCCGCCCGCACGAGCAGGCGTACATCTTCCACACCTCGGGCTCCACCGGTACGCCCAAGGGCGTCATGATCCCGCACCGCGCGCTGACCAACTTCCTGCTGTCCCTGCCGCACCGGCTCGGTCTGGGACCAGGGATGCCGGTCATGGCCGTGACCACTCTCTCCTTCGATCCGTCCCTGCTGGAGCTGTGCCTGCCGCTGATCACCGGCGCACAGGTGGTGATGGCGGACCCGGAGCAGGCCAGGGATCCGCAGCGGCTGATCCGTCTGATGGACGCCGTACGTCCCGCCGTGCTCCAGGCCACGCCCGTCGTCCTGCGGATACTGACCGACACGGGCTGGTCGCCGCCGCCCGCGCTGACCGTGCTCTCCGGCGGCGAGAAGATCCTTCCCGGCCTTGTCCGGGCACTCACCGCCCACGGCGCCCGTGTCTGGGATCTGTACGGGCCGACGGAGACGACCGTATGGGCGACCATGGCGCGGCTCGGCCCGGACGGGCGGGTACGGGACTGGGCCGCCCTGGACAACTGCACCGTACGGCTGCTCGATGAGCGGCTGGAGCCGGTGCCGGCCGGTGCCACAGGGCAGATCCATATCGGTGGCGCGTCCGTCGGATGGGGCTACCACGACCGGCCGGAGCAGACGGCGGAGGTGTTCCTGCCCGATCCGTACGCCACCCGGCCCGGCGGACGGCTCTATGCCACCGGGGATCTCGGGCGGCTGCGGCCGGACGGATCGCTGGAGATCCTCGGCCGCGCCGACCATCAGGTGAAGATCCACGGCCATCGGATGGAGCCCGGCGAGATCGAGGCCGCCCTGCTGTCCTTCACCGCGATCGGCGCGGCCGTCGTCCACCCGACTGCGGACGCCTCCGGCGAACCGCGCCTCACCGCCTATCTGGTGGCCCGCGAGGACCACTTGGTCCCGGGCCCCGACGAACTGCGCGAGCGGCTGCTGACGACTCTGCCCGACTACATGGTCCCGGCATCCTTCATGGTCCTCGACGAACTGCCCACCACCGTCACCGGAAAGGTCGACCGCAAGGCGCTTCCGCTGCCCGACGCACCGTCACCCGGCGTACAGAGCACGGACGTTGGACATCTGCCGCCGCGCACACCGGAGGAGAAGACCATCGCCGATGTCTGGCGGACGGTCCTCGGGACGCCGGAGGTCGGCGCCCACGACGACTTCTTCCGGCTCGGCGGACACTCCCTGCTCGCCACCCGGGTCTCCGTACGGCTGCGAGGTGTGCTCGGTATCGACGTACCGGTGCGGGCCCTGTTCGACCATACGACCGTCGCCGCCCTCGCCGCCGCCCTGGACGGTTACCCACGGGTGTCGGCCGACAGTGCCGCGCCGGTGCTCACCGCCCGGCGCAGGGCGGGCCGCTGAGCGACACCACGACCCGCCGCCGGGTAGTGCCCACGGGCAGCGCCCGGAGCAGCGCCCACGGGCCGGCCGCCGCACCATCCGAAGCCGAGAGGACCCACATGACGACCACCGTCCCACTCCACCAGCCGCTCGACCACACCGACCGTCCCGTGCCTTCCGTACCTCCCGTGTCTCCAGTACCTCCTGATGTTTCTGTCTTCGAGGAGCTGGAGTCCGAGGTCCGGCTCTACTGCCGTACCTTCCCCGTGGTCTTCTCGCGGGCCAAGGGCGCCGAACTGCACACCGAGGACGGCCGTACCTTCATCGACTTCTTCTGCGGTGCGGGCAGTCTGAACTACGGGCACAACAACGACTTCATCAAGCACCGGCTGGCCGACTATCTCGCCTCCGACGGCATCATGCACGGCCTGGACATGCATACCGTCGCCAAGCGCGAGTTCCTGGCCCGCTTCGCCGAACTCGTGCTGCGCCCGCGCGGTCTGGACTACAAGGTGCAGTTCGCCGGGCCCACCGGCACCGACGCCGTGGAGGCCGCGCTCAAACTGGCCCGCAAGGCGACCGGACGCACCGGGCTCATCGCCTTCTCCGGCGCGTACCACGGTATGTCCCGCGGCTCCCTCGCGGTCACCGGCAGCCGCCGCGCCC
>NZ_FMDK01000646.1 GCF_900091995.1 Streptomyces sp. MnatMP-M17 | reverse complement strand
CACCGGGACGCGGCCGAGGCGGCTGCGGCGGCGGCGAACGCGGCCCGTACTCCGCGGATCGCTCCGGCGACGGCGTACGCCCTGGGCGTGCTGCACGCGGATCAGCGCCTTGAGGTGGAGGCGGCGCGTTTCGCCTTCCAGCAGGTGTGGCAACAGATGCCGATGGCGGCGACCGCGCCATGACCGGCCACGGGCACGAGGACGCGTACACGTACGAACACGGGGACAGCGCAAGCGACAGCGACGGAGGCGACCACATGGCGGGCGTCGGACACGACCGGCCGGACGACACCGTGCTCGCGGCCGGCTGTGTCCTGTGGCGCCGCCCGCGCGAGGGAGCCGGCGGGCCCGAGATCTGTCTCGTACACCGGCCGAAGTACGACGACTGGTCGCACCCGAAGGGCAAGCTCAAGCGCGCGGAGGACACCCTGAAGGGCGCCCTGCGCGAGGTGTACGAGGAGACCGGCCACCACTGCACGCCCGGCGCCCGGCTCGGCACGGTCAGCTATCTGGCCCAGGGCCGTCCCAAGCTGGTCAGTTACTGGGCGGCGGAGGTGACGGACGGCGCCTTCACGCCGAACACCGAGGTCGACCGAATAGCCTGGCTCGCTCCGGCGGCGGCCCGGGACCGGCTCACCCAGCCTCGCGACCGCATCCTGGTGGACGCGCTGCTGGACACGCTGCACGCGACCTGATCCCGTTCTGACGGCCGACGGACCGACGGGTGATTTCAAGCATGATCAGCCGTCAGCAGCGATAGAAAGCGCCCCGGAGACCGACCGAGCCCTTCAAAAGAAAGGCCGGCACCGGGCTGTATGTCACGGTTCACTTTCCGTTCACCCTTCCCCGTCGGTGGCTTCATCTCATCTGCCTAATTTCGGGCTTACACGGTGACGGTCTCAGTGCCCCACCAACCACCCCGACACACGCCGCCGTCAACTCGTATGGACCGGCGGCTCTTGGAAGGAACACCCGAAGTGAAGCTTCAGCGCAAGAACGGGCTGCGTGCCACCGCGCTCGGTGCCCTCGCCGTCTCCGGCGCCCTGGTTCTCACGGCGTGTGGATCGGACGACAACTCCAAGCCGAGCGACGCGTCGTCGAAGCCCGCCGCCTCGGCAGCGGCTGTCTGTGAGGGTGCTACGGGCCAGCTTCTCGCGTCCGGTTCCAGCGCGCAGAAGAACGCCATGGACCTGTGGGTCAAGAACTACATGGCCACCTGTCCCGGTGTGGAGGTCAACTACAACAGCTCCTCCTCCGGTGAGGGCATCGTCGCCTTCAACCAGGGCACCGTCGGCTTCGCCGGCTCCGACTCGGCGCTCAAGCCCGAAGAGGTCGCCGACTCGAAGAAGATCTGTGAGGGCGGCCAGGGCATCAACCTGCCCATGGTCGGCGGTCCGATCGCGATCGGTTACCACCTGGAGGGTGTCGACAGCCTCGTCCTCGACGCGCCCACGCTCGCCAAGATCTTCGACAGCAAGATCAAGAGCTGGGACGACGCGGCCATCGCCAAGCTGAACCCCGACGCCAAGCTCCCGAAGAAGCCCATCCAGGCCTTCCACCGCTCCGAGGACTCCGGCACCACGCAGAACCTCGGCAAGTACCTGAACGCCACCGCCGCCGACGACTGGAAGTACGAGGCCGAGAAGAAGTGGCCCGCGCCCGGCGGCCAGTCGGCGTCCGGTTCCTCCGGTGTCGCCACCCAGGTGAAGCAGGTCGACGGCGCGATCGGTTACTTCGAGCTCTCCTACGCCACCTCGCAGCAGATCTCCACCGTCAAGATCGACACGGGTGCCAGCGCTCCCGTGGAGGCCTCCTCCGACAACGCCTCCAAGGCCATCGCCGCCGCCACGATCAAGGGCACCGGCAAGGACCTGGCCCTGGAGCTGGACTACGCCACCAAGGCCGAGGGTGCCTACCCGATCGTCCTGGTGACGTACGAGATCGCCTGTGACACGGGCAACAAGGCCGAGACGCTGCCCACGGTCAAGTCCTTCCTGACCTACACCGCCAGCGACGAGGGCCAGAAGGTGCTCTCCGAGGCCGGCTACGCGCCGATCCCCGCCGAGATCAACGCCAAGGTCCGCGAGACGGTCGCCTCCCTCTCGTAGTCCCCGGCACAGCAGGTGACGGCCGTCGGCCCGGCGCAACGCTCCGGGCCGGCGGTCGTCCACCCATCCGGTGCACCGCCGCCAGGGGAGCCATCCCTCCCCCACACAGACCGGAAAGATCATGGCTTCCACCACACCCACAGACACTCCACCGGCCCCGCCGCTCAGCCCCAGGTCGGGCACCTCCACAGGGCGCGCGGGCGACAAGATCTTCTCGGGCCTCTCCAGGGGCTCGGGTATTCTGCTGCTCGTCATCATGGCGTCGATCGCGGGGTTCCTGACCTACCGCGCCGCCATCGCCATCTCCAAGGACGAGGGCAACTTCCTCACCACGTTCGACTGGAACGCCTCCGCGGACCCGCCGGTCTTCGGAATCGCGGTCCTCCTCGTCGGTACGATCGTCAGCTCGATCGTCGCGATGGTCATCGCCGTCCCGGTCGCCGTCGGTATCGCGCTCTTCATCTCGCACTACGCGCCGCGCCGGCTGGCCGCGCCCATCGCGTACATCGTGGACCTGCTGGCCGCCGTGCCCAGCATCATCTACGGCCTCTGGGGCGCGCTCGTCCTGGTGCCGTATCTCGAAGGTCTCAACATCTGGCTCGACCAGTACTTCGCGTGGACGTACATCTTCGACCAGACCCAGCCCGGCGTCGCCCGCAACATGCTGACCGTCGGCATCCTGCTGGCGATCATGATCCTGCCGATCGTGACCAGCGTCAGCCGGGAGGTCTTCCTCCAGGTCCCGCGGATGAACGAAGAGGCGGCCCTCGCCCTGGGCGCCACGCGCTGGGAGGTCATCCGGCTCTCGGTCCTGCCGTTCGGACGCTCCGGTGTCATCTCCGCCTCGATGCTGGGCCTCGGCCGCGCGCTCGGCGAGACGATGGCCGTCGCCACGGTGCTCTCCCCGAACTTCCTGCTCTCGCTCCATCTGCTCGACCCGGGCGGCGGTACGTTCGCCCAGAACATCGCGGCGAAGTTCGGCGAGGCCACCGAGACCGGGCGTGACGCCCTGATCGCCTCCGGCCTGGTGCTCTTCGTCCTGACTCTGCTGGTGAACGGTGCGGCCCGGCTGATCATCGCCCGCCGCAAGGAGTACTCGGGGGCCAACGCATGAGCCACGCAGCCATACAGGACACACCGACTCCGCTGCCGCCCTCGGCCGGCGGGCAGAGCCTCAGCAGCCGTGGCCTCCCGAGCTGGGCACCGGCCGGATTCGCCGTCCTCGGCATCCTCGTCGGCGCGGGCATCGGTACCGCCGCCGGCCTCGACAGCAAGGTCCAGTGGGGCCTGATCGCCGTCATCGCCTTCCTCGTCATCTCGTACGTCACCACCTCGGTGGTCGAGAACCAGCGCCAGGCCAAGGACCGTCTCGCCACCAGCATCGTCTGGGTGTGCTTCATCCTCGCCGTCATCCCGCTGTTCTCGCTGCTCGTGACCACCATCAGCCGCGGTGTGAAGGCGCTCGACCCGTACTTCCTGACGCACTCGATGTCCGGTGTGCTCAGCTCCGAGCCCGGCGGTGGCGTCTACCACGCGCTGATCGGCACACTGGAGCAGGTCGGTATCGCCACCGTGATCGCGACGCCGATCGGTCTGCTGACCGCCGTCTATCTGGTGGAGTACGGCAAGGGCGCGCTGGCCAGGGCCGTGACGTTCTTCGTGGACGTCATGACGGGCATCCCGTCCATCGTCGCCGGTCTGTTCATCCTCTCGATCATGCTGATGGCCGACATCGGGCAGTCCGGTCTGATGGGCTCGCTCGCCCTCACGATCCTGATGATCCCGGTCGTGGTCCGCTCCACCGAGGAGATGCTCAAGCTCGTACCGAACGAGCTGCGCGAGGCCTCGCTGGCCCTCGGCGTACCGAAGTGGCGCACCATCCTCAAGGTCGTCCTGCCGACCGCGATCGGCGGAATCACCACCGGTGTGATGCTGGCCATCGCACGTATCGCCGGTGAGACCGCGCCGATCATCCTGCTCGTCTTCGGCAGCCAGCTCATCAACACGAACCCGTTCGACGGTCCCCAGTCGTCGCTCCCCTTCTACATCTTCGAGCAGTACAAGGTGGGCGAGGTCGCCGCGATCGACCGTGCCTGGGCCGCGGCCCTGGTGCTGATCGCGTTCGTCATGATCCTCAACCTGGTGGCGCGCGGCATCGCCCGCTGGAAGGCCCCGAAGACCGGCCGCTGAGGCCCGATATCCGGCTCCGCCGCGCGGGGCCACGAAAGAAGCAGTGATTGACATGGCCAAGCGAATCGACGTCAGCGGACTCTCCGCCTACTACGGCTCCCACCGGGCGATCGACGACATCTCGATGACCGTGGAGCCCCGCTCCGTGACGGCCTTCATCGGCCCGTCCGGCTGCGGCAAGTCCACCTTCCTGCGCACGCTCAACCGGATGCACGAGGTCACTCCCGGCGGTCGCGTCGAGGGCAAGGTGCTCCTGGACGACGAGAACCTGTACGGCCCGAACGTCGACCCGGTCGCCGTGCGCCGTACGGTCGGCATGGTCTTCCAGCGTCCCAACCCGTTCCCGACGATGTCGATCTTCGACAATGTCGCGGCCGGGCTGCGGCTGAACGGCACGGTTCGCAAGAGCGAGCTGCCCGAGGTCGTGGAGCGCTCCCTCAAGGGCGCCAACCTCTGGAACGAGGTCAAGGACCGGCTGAACAAGCCCGGCTCCGGTCTCTCCGGTGGTCAGCAGCAGCGTCTGTGCATCGCCCGTGCGATCGCGGTCGAGCCGGACGTGCTGCTGATGGACGAGCCGTGCTCGGCGCTCGACCCGATATCGACGCTGGCCATCGAGGATCTGATCGGCGAGCTGAAGGAGCGCTTCACGATCGTCATCGTGACGCACAACATGCAGCAGGCGGCGCGCGTGTCGGACCGTACGGCGTTCTTCAACCTGGCCGCCGTCGGCCAGCCCGGCAAGCTCATCGAGATCGACGAGACCGAGCGCATCTTCTCCAACCCGTCCGTGCAGGCCACCGAGGACTACATCTCGGGCCGCTTCGGATAGGCGCAAGGACCGTCGTGCGGTGCTGCATGGCGGTGCCACCGCACGGCGAAGGGCCCGCCTCCTCTCCCAGGGGGGCGGGCCCACTTCTATGTCTTCATGGCTTGGCTCAGCCGAAGACCAGGTCAACGATCCAGCTGTGTCTGCCCGGGGGACAACCCCCGGACCCCCGGCCGGTCAGCCGAACGCCGGTCAGCCGAAGACCAGGTCCACAGCCCAGAAGCTCAGCGCGGCCACCAGTGCCGCGGCCGGCATGGTGATGAACCAGCCGAGAACGATGTTCTTCGCGACGCCCCAGCGCACCGCGTTCACCCGCTTCGTCGCGCCGGCGCCCATGATCGCCGAGGTGATGACATGTGTCGTCGAGATCGGCGCCTGAAACAGGAACGCCGAGCCGAACATGATCGACGCGCCGGTCGTCTCCGCCGCGAATCCCTGCGGCGGGTCCAGCTCGATGATCTTCCGGCCCAGCGTTCGCATGATGCGCCAGCCGCCCGCGTACGTACCCAGCGAGAGCATGACGGCGCATACGATCTTCACCCAGATCGGGATCGAGTCCCCCGAGTCCTCCACATCGGCGATGACCAGGGCCATCACCACTATGCCCATCGTCTTCTGCGCGTCCTGCAAACCGTGTCCGAGCGCCATTCCGGCCGCGGACACGGTCTGGGCTATCCGGAAGCCGCGCTTGGCCTTGTGCGGGTTGGAGCTACGGAATATCCACAGGATGCCGACCATCACCAGATAACCGACGCCCAGACCGACGACCGGCGACACGAACATCGGGACGACGATCTTCTCCAGCACACCGGACCAGATCACATCGGTGCCGCCGGCCAGCGCCGCGCCGACGATGCCGCCGAAGAGCGCGTGGGAGGACGAGGAGGGAAGCCCGTAGTACCAGGTGACCAGATTCCAGACGATCGCACCGACCAGCGCGGCGAAGAGAATGCCCATCCCCCTCGATCCATGAGGTGTCGCGATCAGACCCTCGCTGACGGTCTTGGCGACTCCCTGGCCCAGGAACGCGCCCGCGAGATTCATCACCGCGGCCATCACCAGAGCGGCGCGCGGGGTCAGGGCCCGGGTGGACACCGAGGTCGCGATGGCGTTCGCGGAGTCGTGGAAACCGTTGGTGTAGGTGAAGCCGAGCGCGACACCAATGGTCACGATCAGTGCGAAGGTGTCCACGTGGTTCAGGACTCCTTGACCGCGATGGTCTCCACCGTGTTCGCGACGTGCTCGAACGCGTCGGCGGCCTCTTCCAGCACGTCGACGACCTGCTTGAGCTTGAGCACCTCCATCGCGTCGTACTTGCCGTTGAAGAGATGGGCCAGCAGTTTGCGGTGGATCTGGTCGGCCTGGTTCTCCAGCCGGTTGACCTCGATCCAGTACTCGGTGAGGTTGTTCATCGTCCGCAGATGCGGCATGGCCTCAGCGGTCAGCTCGGCGGCCCTGGCCAGTACCTCGATCTGCTGCTCCACGCCCTTGGGCAGCTCTTCGATGTTGTAGAGGACGACCAGGTCGACGGCCTCCTCCATGAAGTCCATGATGTCGTCGAGGCAGGACGCGAGATTGTAGATGTCCTCGCGGTCGAAGGGCGTGATGAAGGAGGAGTTGAGCTGATGGAAGATCGCGTGAGTCGCGTCGTCGCCCGCGTGCTCCGCCGCCCGCATCCGCTCCGCGATCTCGGCCCGGGCGGAGGAATCCGCCCCGAGGAGTTCCATCAGGAGTTTCGAGCCCGTGACGATGTTGTCCGCGGACGCGGCGAACATGTCATAGAAGCTCGTCTCCCTGGGGGTCAGACGAAAGCGCACCTGGGGTCCTCGGGTTACATGGAATTCGGTCAGGGTGATGCTAGGCGCATCATCCGGCCACTGCTAAGCGGCCGGTCCCAAGTGTCGCCCATCAGACAAGGTGATAAGCACAGGGCCCTGCCCCAAGACACACAGACAGGTACCATATACCCACGAGGGGTATATCAACCTTTTCGGACAAGCTGCGGCGGACCGTCGGCAGCGGACCGACAAACCGCTGAAACACAGCGGATACACAGCAGGAGGACGCGATGACGACCACCGAGGCGGCCGGCGCGGCGACGAGCGACGCGCCCTCCGCCATCACCGACCACGACCGCGGTGTGCACGGCTATCACAAGCAGAAGGACGAGCACCTCAAGCGGCTGCGCAGGATCGAAGGGCAGATCCGGGGCCTTCAGCGGCTGGTCGACGAGGACGTCTACTGCATCGACATACTGACTCAGGTCTCCGCCTCGACCAAGGCGCTCCAGTCCTTCGCGCTCCAGCTCCTGGAGGAGCATCTGCGCCACTGCGTGGCCGATGCCGCGGTCAAGGGCGGGGAAGAAATCGATGCGAAGGTGGAGGAAGCGACCAAGGCGATCGCCCGGCTGCTCCGTACCTGAGGCCAATTCACGCCATCCGATGCCCTGTCCGGACGCTCTGTCCGGCGCCCATATCTGTGCCCGACATCACCTTCGCACCGGACGTCACCTTTGTGCCCGATGTCACAGCTGGCGCGAGGAGGACGGACGTAAGAGACGTAACGGCCGGGGCGCGGCGGGACCGCGCCCCGTCGCGGGCCTCACTCCCAGGGAGAACTCCCGAACAGCGCCCGCTCGCCGGACGCTCCCAGCAGCGCCCGCTCGGACTCCTCCAGGAGGGCCCGCTCGGCCGTTACGTTCAGCACCTCGTCGATACGGTCCGGGCTGAGCCGGTCCTCATCCGCGGCGGACGCCGCGATCATCAACTCACCGCACAACTCGATCTCGGCGAGGGCCACGTGGTCCTGGACGGTCGGCGTACGCAACAGAGCCACGTGCTATCACCTCTTCCTGCCGGTGTCGACTTCCTAGCGTAGGGAGCGTGATACGGACCGCGCATGGCACGTCCGGACCATTTCCGCCTTGGTCCTCGATGGTTACGGCTGGATCCACTCTTGCCGATCTTGCCGATCCGAGGTCCCGCCGCCCGGCTCATGTTCCGCGAGGAACGCGCGAAGAGCCCGCGCTCAGGCCTTGATCTCACCGGCGAAAATGTCGTCGGACGGAGGCAGCGCCACCGAGACCGTGACTCCGAACGCATACAGCAGTGTGGTCGACGCGACATCGACCGTATGCCCCTGATTGACATAGCTGAACTGGTGCCTGACCTTGCGCAGCCGTCCGTCCTCGTCCAGATACGCGTCGAACGGCACCGCGTCCTCGCCGAATCCCTTGGCCGCGGCGGCCAGCGCGCCGCGCGCGTACGGCGCCGCCGACCGCGCGGCCCCGCCGATATAGGTGGTGCCCCGGTAGTGCCAGACCCGGGTGCCCGCCAGATCCTTCTCACCGACAAAAGCCACATTCCGGGCGGCGCGCAGCAGTTCGGCCGCGGTCAGCGGATCGGTCGCACCGCCCGTGACCAGATTTCCGTCCTCCAGCGTGGTCGAATCCACTCGGACCCATTTGTCGGCGGGCACGCCGGCACCGCGGTTCTTCATATACAGCGCGGCGGGCGAGAGCAGTTCGGTGATGGGCCGGTGCCGGTTCACGCCCGCGGGATCCTTCGGCAGCACGACTCTCAGCCGTCCCATCCGCCGCGCGAAGTCGTATCCGCCCTCGCCCCGGATGGTCACGCGCGTCCCGCCGGCCGCCATCTCCATGGACGTACGGGCCTTCGAACTGCCCGCAGCCAGCAGCACGTCGGCCGCCCTGAGCACCGCTCCCGGATCCTGGGCCGGCCGGTCGTCGGCCATGGCACCGCCGCTTGCCGAGCAGCCGGCGGTCGCGGCGACGACGCCTGCCACGGCCACGACGGCGAACGCCACGTTCCTGCGTCTGTGCTGCTGCACCACCATCGCCTGCCAACCCCCAACGCCTGGCCGTCGCTTGTCCGAAGCCCACCCGCTCCGGATAACGACGCCCCGCGTTCCCCGTCACGCCAGGCCGTGTGCCGAGCCCCGTGCCGGGCCGCACCGGGCCCTGCGCCGGGCTCTGTCATGCCGTACGCAGGGGCCTTGTCATGCCGTACGCCGGGCCCCGCGCCAGGGCCCTGTCATGAGGCACGAGCACCTCGGTACCGTGGAGTTCGTGTGCGAGCAAGACACCTCCGGTCCCCCCACCGCCACTTCATCCCTCGCCCCATCCCCCACCTCGCCCTCCGGCTCCTTATTCCAGCCCATATCACCCCACATCACCTCGACCGTGGAACGCGGTTCGTTCTGTCTGGCCCGCTGCTCGTGCGGCTGGTCCGGCCCTGCCCGCAGATCCCGTGACCGCGCCCGTACGGACGCGGCGTCCCACACGCCACAGAGCTGAAGCGGAACCTTACGATCCGGAATCTCCCATTCCGGAACCGTCGGCGCCTGAGGCACACTTCCCTCCTCAGGAGGTCGTCATATGGAACGGCGCACAGTGCTCAGCGCGGCGGCGGTCGCCCTCACGGCGGCTGCCGCGTCCGCGTGTTCCGGCGGCGGCCACGACCAGCCCGGCGGTACGGGCGGCACAGGCGCCGGCGGTGACAAGGGCGGACCGCCCGGTGGTACGGGCCAGGCCACCGGCAGTACGGGAAAGCCTCCGGCCGGCGCGCCGGACTGGGCCGCGCTGGCGGAAGGGCTCGACGGAGATCTCGTACGCCCGGAGGACACGGCGTACCCGACGGCCCGCCAGCTCTACAACACCCGGTTCGACTCCCTGAAGCCCGCGGCCGTCGCGTACGCCGCCGGCGAGGACGACATCAAGGAGTGCCTCGCCTTCGCCAGGGCCCATGGCACTCCCGTCTCGATCCGCGGCGGCGGCCACTCCTACGCGGGCTGGTCCAGCGGCAACGGCCGTCTCGTCATCGACATATCGAAGCTCGACTCGCTCGACCACGCGGCCACGGACGGGATCGTCGGCGCGGGCGCCCGGCTCGGCGACGTCTACCGCACTCTCGCCGAGCAGGGCCTCACGATCCCCGCGGGCTCCTGTCCCACCGTCGGCGTCTCCGGTCTCACTCTCGGCGGCGGCCACGGCGTGGCCGCCCGCGCGTACGGTCTGACCTGCGACAGCCTCACCTCCGCCACGCTCATCACCGCCGACGGCCGACGGCTGACCGCCGACGCCGAGCAGAACACGGACCTCTTCTGGGCGCTGCGCGGCGCGGGCAACGGCAACTTCGGCGTCGTCACCGAGCTGCGCTTCCGTACGCATCCCGCGCCCGCGAGCGTCTCCGCCTATCTGAGCTGGCCCTGGTCGAAGGCCGAGACACTGCTCGCCTCCTGGCAGCGCTGGGGCCCGGACCAGCCGGACGAGATCTGGTCCTCGCTCCATCTCTCCGCAGGTCCAGGCGGCGCCGCTCCCACCGTCTCCCTGTCGGCCTTCTCCCTCGGCGACGAGGACGATCTGAAGAACGCGCTCGACCGGCTCGCCGACGGCCCGGGCGGTCCCGGCCCGGCCAGCTCCATATCGCTGCGTCAGCGCGGTTACGGAGACGCGATGCTGGTATACGGAGGCTGCTCGGGGCTCGACGAGGAGCAGTGCCATCTGCCCGGCACGACGCCCGGCCGCAGTGCGCGAGGCGCGCTCCAGCGCGAGACCTACGCCGCGGCCTCGGACTTCTACGACCGCTCCCTCGCGCCCGCCGCGGTGCGCGCCCTCGTCTCGGCCGCGGAGGCCTTCACCCGGCTGCCACCGGACGGGAGCGGGAACGGAAACGGCGGCGGGAGCGGCAGCGGAGGCAGTGGCGGTAGTGGCGGCTCCCTCGCGCTCACCGCGCTCGGCGGCGCGGTCAACCGTGTCGATCCGCTCGCCACGTCCTTCGTCCACCGGCGCTCGCGGATCCTGGCGCAGTACATCGCCGCCTGGCAGCCGGGCACCTCCGGCTCCGCACAGCGCGCATGGCTGAAAAGCACCCATGCGTCGCTGCGCCGGTACGCGTCGGGCGCGGCGTACCAGAACTACACGGACCCGACGCTGACGGACTGGCGTACGGCCTACTACGGTCCCGCCGCGGACCGGCTGACACGGCTGAAGAAGCAGTACGACCCGGACCGGCTCCTCGACTTCCCGCAGGCGCTCTGACCGGCCGGGCGCGCAGCTCGGTAGCGGCCGGCCGCTGTCGCCCGTACGGCCCACCGAGGTGGCCGTACGGTCCGCCGGGCGCTGCTCTGTAGATAGCAAGCAGACAGCAAGAGGGGGCACACCCGGCATCCCCGACTCCCAAGGGCGTACCCATGGACCGACAAGGACCCCGGATAGCCACGCTCACGACGGCCACCGTTCTGCTCGTCGCACTCGGCGGCGCCGCCGCCACGGCGGTGGACAAGCCGAAGGAGCCGAGCGAACTGACACTCATCAACACGGGCGTGGGCCAGGTACTGGCCGACGAGAACGGCAATCCGCTCTATCTGCGGCTGGCCGACAAACCGGACCGACCCGAGTGCGCCGGCGAGTGCGCCACCACCTGGCCCGCGGCGGTCGGCTTCCCGACAAAGGCGACGGGCGTCGTCGGTGAGACCGCGCAGACTCCGCTGAACGCGGCCAACAGCGACCAGCCGCACGTCATCTACAACACGCACCCGCTGTACTACTACAAGAACGACCGGCCGAACCAGCCGCAAGGGCAGAACGTGGACGGCTTCAGCCTGGTCTCCGCGGACGGCAAGGCGGTGACGGACCGGAGCAAGTCGGCGGCGACCGCGCCGCTGCCGGTGCCCTCGAAGGCGAAGCCCTCGGCCTCGAAGACGCCGAAGGTCCCGAAGCCGCCCACACCCGCGACCTCGGCAGGCGACCGCGTGCCCGGACCGCGGAGCACTCCCGCGCCCACGCGGACCCCGCCGCGCATCACTCCTCGTCCGCCGACCGGGAACGTCCCGCAGGCCCCTGCGGCGACCAGCACCCGGGCCCCGGCGGCGAAGCCGGTGGCGCCGGTCGCAACGGTCGCGCCTGTGGCGCCCGTACAGCCGTCGGCTCGCGGAAGCGCGAGTACGGGTACGGGTACGGGTACAGGGACTAGCACAGGTACGGGGACTGGGACTGGCACCGGAACCAGTACGGCGGGGACGAGCACCGGCAAGGACACCGTCCCCGGGCCCTCCGTAGGAGCGCTCCAGATCACGCCGTCCGGCGCGGCCCGAGGCGGCGCGGATCATCTGATCGCGACCGACTCGGTACGCACGACCGGCGCGCCCGAACTCACTCTCGCCATCGGCGCCACCGCGGCGGCGGCCCTCGGCACGATCCTCGTGGTGCGCCGTCACACGCGCCGCGCCACGGGTGACCACCACTGACCGGAACGGCGGGGCCGTCGGGCCCGGACCGCAGAACGCGTACGGCACGTACGGCACGTACAGCGCGCACGGCGCACAGGCTGAACAGGGCGGACAGGGTGCTCATGGTCCTCTTCGTCCTCGCGGTCCTGTGCGCCGTGGCCGGTGTCCTGCTGCATCTGCTCCCGCAGCGGCAGGCACCGGCGACCGGCACCGCCGAGCCCCGCCTGGTCAAGGTCACGGACCCGCCCTCCGCTCCCGTACGGCTGCGCATCCCGGTGCTCGGCGTGACCGCGGACGTACTGCCGCTCGGCGTGGACGACAACGGCGCGCTGGACGCGCCGGGATTCCGCAACGCGATGAAGGTCGGCTGGTACGCCCTGGGCCCGCGCCCGGGAGAACAGGGCCCGGCCGTCCTCGTCGGCCACCGGGACGCGCCGGCCAATCCGGGCAGCGTCCCGGTGCGGAACGGCCGCGACAACATCAAGAACGCCGTCTTCGCCAAGCTCGGCCGGCTGCTCCCGGGCGATCTGGTCGAGACGGAGCTGGGCGACGGGCGGCGGCTGCCGTTCCGGGTGACGAGGGTCGACACGTACCCGACGAAGAAGTTCCCGACGGACGTGGTCTACGGAGCGGTGCCGAACTCGCAGCTACGGCTGATCACCTGCGGCGGGGTCATCGACGCGCAGGGCCACTGGGATTCGAACGTGGTGGTCAGCGCGGTGGCCTCGGGCGGGGGCGCTTCGTAAGCCGTCCGGACCTTTGGTCACACGGGCCGCACTGGTGCCACAGGTCCCACAGGTCCTACGGTCACGCGGCGAGGTTGTTGTCGTCGGGGCGCGGCTCGGGGATACCGAGAGGCCGCGTCCCGCCTACGGCGCCGCA
>NZ_FMDK01001122.1 GCF_900091995.1 Streptomyces sp. MnatMP-M17 | reverse complement strand
GAGGCCGCAGGCCGGCCGCCGTCCGCTCCGCGTTGGTGAGGGCGACGACCTCGGCGGCGGTCCGTATCAGTCCGTCGGAGGTGAAAGGGCGGGCCCAGAGGGCCGTCCAGTAGACCTCGCCCGAGCGGGCGTCGACGGCGCGGCCGAGCCCCGCGTCGGTCAGCGCCGGATCGAACAGCGGCCCACGGATCGCCTCACCGCCGAGGCAGTACTCCACGAAGGCGCGCGGCGTACGCGGTCCGGAGACAAGATGCTGGTCGATACGGAGATAGTGGTAGCCGCCCGCGGTGATCCGCTGGAAGACGGAGATCCCGTCGGCGCTCTCCGCGCCGAGCCGCCGCTGTCCCGCCATCGCCGCCGTGTGGGCCTGGGCCGCGGCCGAGAGTCTGCCGTCCAGGGCGACGGCCGGTACGCCCGCCCTGAGCCGTTCGGCCCGGACGAGCGCCGCGAATTCCGTCGCCTCGGCCGACTCGGCGGACATGCCGCTGCTGTATCTCGTCGGCGCGCCGTTCGCGCGGACGGCCGGCGGCGGTGGAGGCCCGACGGGCGCGGTGGATCCGACGGCCGCTGTGGCCGCGGTGGCGTCTCCGGCGGCCTCCTCGGTCACGTCCACACCGAAGTCCCGGGCGATGCCGGCCAGCCCGTCCGCGTATCCCTGACCGAGCGCGCGCAGCTTCCATCCGGCGCCGCGCCGGTAGATCTCCGCCAGCAGCAGTACCGTCTCGTGCGCCGGACGCACGGGAGTGAACCGGGCGAGCACGCCTCGGCCGCCACTGCCGCGCACGGTCAGCGTCGGCACCGGCAGCCGGCCCAGCACGATACCGGGATCGGCCGGGCTGATGACCACCGTGACCCGGCTCGCGCCCGCCCGCAGCCGCCGCGGATCCACACCGACACCGCCGTCGTACAGCCGGGCGCCCGGCGCCGACGGCTGGTTGTAGAAGACGAAATCGCCGTCGCCGCCCACCTTCCCGCTGTCGTCGGTGATGAGTACGGACAGGTCGAAGGGCCCCGGCACATCGATCGTCAGCGCCGTGTCCGGCAGGGCCAGATTCCCTCCGGGAACCAGCTCGATCATCGCCACCGCCCGTTCCGTTCTGTTCCGTATCCTCAGGTGCGTCTTCAGCAGCGCCGGCTTCGCGCGGCGCTGCTGAGGGAACGTCGTGGAGGGCGGCCACGGTTCCTTGAGTCGGCTCCCGTCCCGCCGACCGGGACCGCTCGGCGCTCAGTCGTGATTGTGGCTGGACGAGGTGTCGTCCGGCGGGACCGTACGACCGCCGTCGTTTCCGCTGATGACGACGGCGAGAAGGGCGATGACGGCTCCCGCCGCGGCGAGGCGTCCGCCGAGGCGCAGGCCCCAGCCCGCGCGC
>NZ_FMDK01000642.1 GCF_900091995.1 Streptomyces sp. MnatMP-M17 | reverse complement strand
CCGCAGCCACCGTGGCCGTTCTGACATCGCCGCCGTCCGCCCCCGCGCCGGCCGGACCCCAGCGGCCCGTGGAGCGCGGGAAAGCCGCCCCGGGCCCCGCACGTCCCGGCCTGGCGCTGACCGGGGCCGCGCTGTGCGTGCTCGCCGCCGTGCTGCTCGGCTTCGCCGCCAACCTCACCGTCGTCGGGCATCTCAAGCACGCGCGCGACCAGCAGGTCTCGTACGACGAGCTGCGCAAGCAACTCGCCGAGGGCACCGCGCCGGTGGGCGGGCGCGATGTCGAAGGCAAGCAGCTCGCGCTCGGCGCGCCCGTCGCGCTGCTGGACATCCCGGACCTCGGTGTCCATGAGGTCGTCGGCGAGGGCACCACCTCGGGTGTCCTGATGTCCGGGCCCGGCCACCGCCGTGACACTCCGCTGCCCGGACAGGCCGGCACCGCCGTGATCATGGGCAGGCTGTGGGGATACGGCAGTCCCTTCGCCAATCTCGACCGGCTCCCGGTGAACGCCACGATCACCGTGATGACCGGTCAGGGCAAGGCGGAGTACCGGGTCACCGGCGCCCGGCGGGCCGGTGACGCGCTGCCCGCGCCCAGCACCGATCCGAACCGGGGCAGGCTGACACTGATCACCGCCACCGGGCCCGCGTACACGCCCTCGGGAGTGCTGCGTGTGGACGCCGAACTGACCAGTCCCGTACAGCCCAGTCCGCCGCGCGACCGGCCCTCCGGCTGGATCGGTACGGAGGAGGAGGCGCTCAAGGGCGACGGCGGAGCCTGGCTCGCGGTCTTCCTCTGGATCCAGGCGCTCTTCCTCGCCGCGCTGCTCGCCGCCTGGACACAGCGTGTCTGGGGCCGCTGGCAGACCTGGATCTGCGCCGTGCCCGTACTGGCCGCCCTGGGCCTGGCCTGCGCCGGCGCCGTCACCCGCCTTCTGCCCAACCTGCTCTGAAACACCGGGAGTTGATCCATCATGACCGCCACCACCTCGCAGCAACTCGCCGACACCGTGGGCCTGCCCGCGGTGGGCCGTGACACCGGCCGTGACACCGCCGCCTCGCTGGAGGCCGAGAGCATCTCCGCGTGGTTCGGCGACCACAAGGTGCTCGACCGTGTCTCGCTCACCATGCCCGCGCACGAGGTCACGGCGCTGATCGGCCCGTCGGGCTGCGGCAAGTCGACCTTCCTGCGCATTCTCAACCGTATGCACGAGCTGATCCCGTCCGCCGGTCTCGCCGGACGCGTGCTGCTCGACGGCGGCGACATCTACGACCGCGGACGCCGTATCACCCATGCCCGGCGCCAGATCGGCATGGTCTTCCAGAAGCCCAACCCGTTCCCGGCCATGTCCCTGTACGACAATGTCGTGGCCGGTCTCAAGCTCAACGGCATCAAGGCCCACCGCGAGGGCAAGGACGACCTCGTGGAGGAGTGCCTCACCAAGGCCGGCCTCTGGCGCGAGGTCAAGGACCGCCTCCGCCAGCCGGGCGGTGCCCTCTCCGGCGGCCAGCAGCAGCGCCTCTGCATCGCCCGCTCCCTGGCCGTACGTCCCAGGGTCCTGCTGATGGACGAGCCCTGCTCGGCCCTCGACCCGACCTCGACGCGCCGTATCGAGGAGACCATCGCCGAACTCAGGTCGGAGGTGACGATCGTCATCGTCACCCACAACATGCAGCAGGCCGCCCGGGTCTCCGACTCCTGCGCCTTCTTCCTCGCGGAACAGGGCACGCCCGGAGTCATCGTCGAACACGGCGCCACGGACGCGATGTTCAACAGCCCGCAGGACCCGAGGACGTCCGACTACGTCAACGGCCGCTTCGGATAGGCCCGATAGAGTTCGGGTGTGACGGAACGGCGGGCCATGGATCTTGACCAGTACGAGCGCCAGGCGCGGAGCGGGCCCTGTTTTGTCTGCGGGTTCCTGGCGGGCGAGCCGGGCTATCGGCATGACGTGGTGTACGAGGACGAGGAACATGTCGCCTTCCTCGATCGCTGGCCCACCCTGCCCGGGAAGGTACTGGTCGCGCCGAAGCGTCATGTCGAGCATGCCGTCCGGGACTTGGACGAGGCCGCGTACAGCCGGCTGATGCTGTTCGTACGGGCGGTGGCACTGGCGATGGAGGATGTGCTGAAGCCCGAGCGTACGTATCTGCTGTCGCTCGGCAGCCAGGAGGGCAACGCCCATCTCCACTGGCACATCGCGGGCCTGCCACCGGGCGTGCCGTACGGGCGGCAGCAGTATCACGCGCTCATGGCGGAGAACGGAGTCCTGGCCGTAACGCCGGAGGAGAGCGCCGAACTGGCGGGACGGCTGCGCCAGGCGGTCAGTGCGAGGCTGTCCGCGGAGGCCGAGACGGACGGGCCGGCCTGAGGTCCGGCCTTGGGCTCTCAGCGTGGTGGGAAGGCGTGGCGGCGGGCACCAGGAATCCGACCCGGCCCTCGGACACGCCCAGACTCCGGCTCACCCCGGGCAGCAGTCCGGCGGGCAGCAGTTCGGTCAGTACGGCGGTGAACGCCCGCCGTGAACAGGGCGAGCAGCCCCAGGAGCGGCAGCCGTGCGGGCCCGGACTCCGCCTCTCCGTCCCCCTCTCCCGCGGCTCCTGCCCCTACACCGGGTCGTTCGGGCGCGACATCCGGAGAGCCAGTTCCCGCAGAAGCGCCTCCGACGTGATGTCCGTACGCCCGCTGTCATGGACCTCCGCCAGCTCGGAGTAGACAAAGCTGAACGCCCCGATGAGCTGCATGATCGCGGGCAGCGCCGCCTCGGTCACCGCGTGCGCCGCCTCCAGCGGCGTGGCCTCGGGAGAGACCGTGAACGACGGGAAGACCTCGGCGAGCAACGCTCCGATCTGGCCCGCTCCCGCCTCGGCGCCGGTGGCCGAATCCCGGTCGGCGGTACGGATCCACTCCGCGGACTGGGTCAGAATGCCGATGGCCCTGAGAACGACTTCGCTCTGTTCCATACGGAGAGCCTAGGCGGGCCGCGCCGCGGCGCCCGTGCCGTCCGCCGACCGGACGCCGACCGGAAGTCGGTAAAACCCGGACGCGGCCCCGGAGTCCGACCTACTCTCGACATGTGTCAGGCGCGTCCGGCCGGGTGCTTGTCGTGGACGACAACAGAGTCATCCGGCAGCTGATCAGGGTCAATCTCGAACTGGAGGGTTTCGAGGTCGTGACCGCGGCCGATGGTGCCGAGTGCCTGGACGTGGTGCACGAGGTCAGGCCCGATGTCGTCACGCTCGATGTGGTGATGCCGCGCCTGGACGGACCTCACACGGCCGCGCGGCTGCGCGCGGATCCGCGGACGAGACGGCTGCCGATAGCGATCATCAGCGCCTGTACGCAGTACGAGGTGGAGTCCGGTATCGCCGTCGGTGTGGACGCCTTTCTGGCCAAGCCCTTCGAACCGTCCGAGCTGGTCCGTCTCGTACGGCGGCTGACCCACCAGGATGCGCCGCCTCCGCTCGGCCTCGACGGCAGACACGGAGCGGCGGGCCACGCGGAAAGCGCGCGAGGCTGACGACGCCGGCCGGCCGGAGCACCCGGAGCCTCCGAGGCCATCGGGCGGACCGCATCCTGACCGCATCGCGAAACCGGTTCGCGGAGTGGCCCCCCTCCTCCCCTACGCTGGTCCCGTGACCCCCGCAGAACTGTCCCGAACCGTGCGGCACGCCGTGTGCCGCGCGGTCGAGGACGACGTCCTGCCGGGGCCCGTACCCGAACGGATCACCGTCGAGCGCTCCCGTCCCGGCGGCCTCGGCGACTACGCCTCCAATGTCGCACTGCGGCTCGCGGGCCCGGCCGGTCGCCCGCCGCGCGAGATCGCCGAGATCCTGCGCAGCCGCGTCGACACGACCCACGGCATCGCACGCGTCGAGATCACCGGACCCGGCTTTCTGAACTTCACGCTCGGCCGGGACAGCCGGGCCGAGCTGGTCCGTACGATCCTCGGCGATCCCGCCCGGTACGGACACGGCGACGCGCTCGCCGGTACGGCCGTGGCCTTCGCGCCCGCGCCCGACGGCGACCCGCG
>NZ_FMDK01000641.1 GCF_900091995.1 Streptomyces sp. MnatMP-M17 | reverse complement strand
GAGCCGATGCGGCCCGGTACGACGCTGGAGACGCTGGCCGGGCTCAAGACGCCGTTCCGGCCGCACGGCCGGGTCACCGCGGGCAACGCCGCCGGGCTCAACGACGGCGCCACGGCCTCGCTGATCGCCGCCGAGGACTTCGCGCGCGAGCAGGGACTGCCGGTCAGGATGCGGCTCGTCTCGTACGCCTTCGCGGGTGTCGAACCCGAGGTGATGGGCTACGGGCCGATCCCGTCGACGGAGAAGGCCCTCGCCAAGGCGGGCCTCTCGATCTCCGACATCGGGCTGTTCGAGATCAATGAGGCCTTCGCCGTGCAGGTGCTGGCCTTCCTCGACCACTACGGCATCGCGGACGACGACGAGCGTGTCAACCAGTACGGCGGCGCCATCGCGTTCGGCCATCCGCTGGCCTCCTCCGGCGTACGGCTGATGACGCAGCTCGCCCGGCAGTTCGAGGCACGTCCCGACGTCAGGTACGGACTGACCACGATGTGCGTCGGCTTCGGCATGGGCGCGTCGGTCATCTGGGAGAATCCTCACTTCGACGGAGGCACCAAGTGAGCACCGCTGAACTCCTGAAGGGCGCGGCCGAGCTGTTCCCGGACGAGGTCGTCACCCAGGCGCATGTACGCCATCTCGATCTGCCCGCGGGCGCCGGGCGTTTCGCGCTGATCACGCTGGACAACGGTCTCGACCACACGAAACCGACGACGTTCGGCCCGCAGTCGCTGGCGAATCTGGACGCCGCGATCGCCCAGGTCGAGGCGGTGGCGTCCGAGGGCTCCATCGTCGGTGTGGGCGTGACCGGCAAGCCGTTCATCTTCGCCGTAGGCGCCGATCTCAAGGGCGTGGAGCTGCTGAAGCGCCACGAGGACGCCCTCGCGATCGGTCGCGGCGGCCATGACGTCTTCAAGCGGCTCGCCGCGCTGGCCGTGCCGACGTTCGCGTACTACAACGGCGCGGCGATGGGCGGCGGTGTGGAGATCGGTCTGCACTGCCGGTACCGCACGGTGTCGGCCGCGCTGCCCGCGTTCTCGCTGCCCGAGGTCTTCCTCGGTCTGGTGCCGGGCTGGGGCGGCTGTACGCTCCTGCCGAATCTGATCGGCGCCGAGCGCGCGGTCTCGGTCGTCATCGAGAACTCGCTCAACCAGAACAAGCAGCTCAAGGGCGCCCAGGTGCATGAGCTGGGAATCGCGGACGCGATCTTCGAGGGCGCGGACTTCTTGGAGCAGTCGCTGCTGTGGACGGCGTCCGTGCTCAAGGGCGAGCTGGAGATCGTACGGCCCTCGGTGGACCGCGGTGAGGCCTGGGACCAGGCCGTCGCGCGGGGCCGGGCCTTCGCCGACTCCAAGGTGCACGGCGCGGCTCCGGCCGCCTACCGCGCGCTCGACATCATCGCCGCGGCCAAGGACGGCGACCTCCAGGCGGGCTTCGACGCCGAGGACCGGGCGCTGGCGGACCTGATCATGGGCGGCGAGCTGCGCGCCGGGATCTACGCCTTCGATCTGGTGCAGCGGCGCGCCAAGCGCCCGGCCGGAGCACCGGACAAGTCGCTGGCCCGTCCGGTCACCAAGGTGGGCGTGGTCGGCGCGGGGCTGATGGCCTCGCAGCTCGCGCTGCTCTTCCTGCGCCGTCTTGAGGTCCCGGTCGTCCTCACGGACATCGACCAGGAGCGCATCGACAAGGGCGTCGGCTATGTCCATGGCGAGATCGACAAGCTGCTGCTGAAGTCCCGTATCAACCAGGACAAGGCGAACCGGCTCAAGGCGCTCGTCTCGGGTGTGCTGGACAAGGCCGAGGGCTTCGCGGACGCGGACTTCGTCATCGAGGCCGTCTTCGAGGAGATGGGCGTCAAGCAGCAGGTGTTCGCGGAGGTCGAGGCGGTCGCTCCGGCGCACGCGATCCTCGCCACCAACACCTCGTCGCTGTCGGTCTCCGAGATGGCGTCGAAGCTCAGGCATCCCGAGCGTGTCGTCGGCTTCCACTTCTTCAATCCGGTCGCGATCCTGCCGCTGCTGGAGATCGTGCGCGGCGAGCGGACCGACGACGCGGCGCTGGCGACGGCGTTCGGAGTGGCGAAGAAGCTCAGGAAGAGCGCGGTGCTGGTCAAGGACGCGCCGGCGTTTGTCGTCAACCGTATCCTCACGCGCTTCATGGGCGAGATCCAGAACGTCATCGACGAGGGCACGCCGGTCGCGGTGGCGGAGCGCGCGGTGGAGCCGCTGGGACTGCCGATGTCGCCGCTGGTGCTGCTGGAGCTGGTCGGCCCGGCGATCGGGCTGCATGTCTCCGAGACGCTGCACCGCGCGTTCCCGGACCGCTTCACGGTCTCGGAGAACCTCGCGGCGGTCGTGAAGGCGGGCAAGCGCGGCTTCTACGTCTATGACTCGGGCGCGCCGGAGCTGGATCCGGAGGTCGCCGCGCTCCTCAAGCAGGGCGATACGGTCCTGACGGAGGAGCAGACGCGCGAGCGGGTGCTGGACGCGGTGGCTCAGGAGATCGGCCTGATGCTGGCCGAGGGCGTCGTCGCCGAGGCGCGGGACATCGACCTCTGTCTGCTCACGGGCGCGGGCTGGCCCTTCCATCTGGGCGGCATCACACCGTATCTGGACCGGGAAGGCGTCTCGGAGCGTGTGAACGGCAAGCGGTTCCTGGCGCCGGGCGTGGCGAGCGTACCTGCGTAGCCCTCACGCGGGCGGACGACCGGTCAGGCCGTACGGAGACTTCTCCGTACGGCCTGACCGCTGTCTGTGGGCGGTGGTGCCGCGTACGGGCCGTCAGACCTGTGTCCAGGCCGCCAGGGCCAGGCCCGGTTCCGCCTTCTGGCGGGCCAGCCGCAGCGTGCCGTCCTCGCCCAGTGCGGCCAGGACCACTCTGCCGTCGCCGTCCAGGGCCAGGGCCGGAGCGCCCACGCAGGGCTCGCCGGACGGAGTCCAGTTGAGGCCCACGGCCTCGTTCTCGGTCGGATACGCGGCGATACTCGGACGGCCGTCGGGGCCGCGCTGGGCGAGGATCGTGCAGTCGTGGCCGTCGACGGGAGTACGGAGCAGGGCCAGCGGTCCGGTGCCGGGACCGCCCAGCCGGACCGGTTCCATGCCCGGGCGCCAGGCGTGGACCGTACCGTCCTCGGCGTCGCGCCAGAAGTATGTGAGCCGTCCCTGGCCCGTGCGCTCCGCGATGAGCGTGCCGGGCGCGACCGGGGCGACCGGCTCGTCCTCGGCGCGTTCCAGGGCCGCTTCGGGCTTCTCGCGCAGCCAGCGGACGATGGTGTCCCGGGCCGGCACGAGGACTTCGATCCCACCGTGATCGGCGACGGCCGCCGCCGCCTCGCCGGTCAGCACGGTCCCTTCCGGGTTCGCGCCGCCCCAGGCCCGCCAACGGCCGGACCGCAGCTGGTTCTTGGCCGAGAGACGGCCGTTCGCGTTCCGTACGAAGAGATGCACGGAGCCGGTCGTGTCCAGGACCATCGAGGGCATGCCGATACGGAGGGCCTTCGCCCGGTCCTTGCCGTGCGGATTGCCCAGGGACTGCCAGTCCCGCAGCGGACGGCCCGTCTGGAACTGGACGGCGTGCAGGAGATCGACCTCGTCGGGCCCGTCGGCGCTGGGGCGCCTGCGCACCGCCAGCAGATGGACGAAGCCCTCGGCGCTCCGGGCGATGGAGAGATACGGCAGCAGACCGGCACGAGGCGCGGCGAGCAGTTCGGGTCCCGACCAGTCGGGGCCGCCGGGCCGGTCCTCCGTCCAGCGCAGCACGCCTTCGGCGGCCGGCGCGTAGGCCGTGAGCCTGCCGTCCTTGCCGCGCAGCAGCCAGCCGGTGGTCGCCGGGAGGGAGTTGTCCACGGGAAGTGCCGGGAGCGTACGGCGCGGCTCGCCCGTCAGGGCGCTGCCCGCGCCGTCTCCCGATCGTCTCGACGTCCGTCCGGACCTCGGTGTCATGGCCCGCTGCCACCTTCCCGAGCGCTGGAAACCCGGGACACGATGATACGCGCGGGTACCGCGGCGGATCCGGGAGCCCGCGTGTGCCATCGCTGTGACACGCTTGCGGGATGCGGACCCAGATCGTCGTGGACGCGGCGAACGTGGTCGGTTCCGTGCCCGACGGATGGTGGCGCGACCGGCGCGGCGCCACGGAGCGGCTGCGCGACTCCCTGGTGCCGTACGCCGGGCGCGGGATCGCCGGGCATCCGGGGCCCGTGGAGATCGTGCTGGTCGTGGAGGGCGCGGCCCGGGAGGTGGCGGCGGTGCCGGGCGTCCGGGTCGAGCCCGC